>NZ_AOMB01000035.1 GCF_000336675.1 Halococcus hamelinensis 100A6
TCCTGGGGGAGGACGAACGTCGTGGACTCGCTCTCGCCCATCGACTGGAGGGTCTCCATCCCGCGCTCGATGACCGCGCGCTCGCCCATCGATTCGGCGGATTTCGCTCTGAGAACTGTCGAAACCGAGTCACCCTGTGCCTCGAGGATCTGGCTCTGCTTTTCACCCTGGGCGCGGATGATGTTCGACTGTTTCTCACCCTCGGCGCTCTCGACCGCGCTCCGGCGTTCACCCTGCGCTTCGAGGATCATCGCGCGACGACGACGTTCGGCACCGGTCTGTTGTTCCATCGCCTGCTGGACGGTCGATGACGGATTGACCTCTCGCACCTCCACCGACTCGACCCGCACGCCCCACTCGTCGGTCGGTTCGTCCAAGTTCTCCCGGATGTAACCGTTGATCTCCGTTCGTTTGCTCAGGGTGCTGTCTAGATCCATGTCGCCGATGACCGCTCTCAAGGTGGTCTGAGCGAGGTTCGAGACCGCGCGCTTGTAGTCGTCGACTTCGAGGAAGGCCTTCTTCGCGTCCATGACCTTGATGTAGACCACCGCGTCCGCCGTCACTGGCGAGTTGTCGCGCGTAATGGCCTCTTGTTGGGGGACATCGAGCGTTTGGGTTCGCATATCGAACGAATACGTCTTCGAGACGAACGGCGGCACGAAGTTGATCCCGGGTTCGAGGAGCTTCCGGTAGTCGCCGAACACGGTAAGCGTGCGCTTTTCGTAGGCGTTGACGACCTCTATCGCGCTGTAGACGGTAACGACCGCGAGTGCCACGATCAGTAGGACGATCGTCGAGATCCCGACACCAGGGATCTGTAAAAGTGTGAGTGTCATTATATACTACTTAATGCTACAGGTGGATAAGGATTCGCCCCTCTATAACCCTCCCCAACAACTGAGCAAGCAAAGCAGGCGATACCAGCACCCAGCTAACGATATCAATACCATCGATTGACGTCATCATCGCGCCTGTTCACACCAGCCGAATGGACACCGTCCGAGTCTGTCCGTCATACAGAGAGCTGGTTCGGGATGGGGTGGTCGTGACGACGGAGATTCGCTGAACGCATCATCTTCAATGCGTGCGATGTATCGCCCACGACCGCAGAGCCGATACTGAGCTAGTCAGCGCCAGCTTCGGGTTCCGATTCTGCCGATCCCGGTCCAAAGAGGCGTCACCTGGTGTATCACCTCCTCGGTAGCTCGGATCACCGCCTGCTGGTGCAAGCCGGTTCGATTTGTTCGTTACTCTGATATCGTATTTCGGTGCTTCGAGGACCATAGGCACCGTTGGAGCGCGGGAGAAGGCTCATCAGCGTTTCCCAAAGCGAGGTGGTTTCCCTATCTCCCACCTCGCCGCTTCAAGCAGAATCGCGTCATCCTAAGGGGGCATAGACCACTCCTTCATCTCGATCGACTGACTGACGAGATTCGCATAGCTGAGTTTGGCGGTCTCATTCGGTCGACTACATCCGCCGATGAGGAAAACCGGTGTCTGATGTAGCCGATTTCGAGTCGATAGACCAGGTCAGTACGAGCGAAGACAGCGACTTTCCATGTGAGCCATCCGTAGCGATGTCGTTACGCCTCCGTCGAGCAATCGGTGGAGCCGGTCGATAAACCGTGTTTCCAGCTCCTCCTGCTGAGAGAGGGCGACTACCGAAAAGCACTCGTGTAACTGTCGCCGACGACTGCGACTCGTGCATTAAACAGCTGCGTATAGCCCGCCGAACTCATTTACGGTGTTGGGGCCATCCGATCACCGGAGATGCATACGACCGAAGGGCTGGATGGGACATCGTTCGAGTATCGGGTTGCGGGGAACCCAGTCCCTCGAGAGAGGGTCATGCCATCCATCGCGTCGAATGACCGTGTGGGTATCGTGATGAGAACCGGGGCTGAAGGGCTCGGGGCCGGTAGTTTCCTCCTGTCCTGTGTCACCGCGTTCTACGACTATCTCGGGGAGACTCGCGAGGGGGATTTCTTCGAATATCCCGATTACTACACCTTCCAGACGACCGAGGACCCCGCGGATTATCGCATGCTCGATATCTATCCCGACCACAAGAACCTCGCAGTCGAACCCGATGCGGAGCACCTCTTACAAGCGATCAACGACCGAGCGATCACGATCCTGCTGGTTCCGGATGGGCCACCCACGTCACCGAACGTGGCCGACATCGCGCTCCAGAGCGCTCGTCGGCGAATGGACTCCTGCTACGTGTACGCTCCGGACGGTCGGCCGAGCGACGCGACGTTCTCGATTCGTCAACCACGCCGGCCAGCGAACGAGTGGTTCGAAGCGACCATCGAATCGATGGATCACCCGGAGGAGGTTCCAGCGTTCGGTTCCGACGACGACTCGATACACCAGCAGTTCAGCCCCGTCCCCTTGGAACGAGCGCTCGAACGTCTCCCGGGTTGAGTTACGTCCAACGGATATCGTTTCCCAACCCGCTATCCAGTACGTCGGGGACGGCAACGGTGGGATAAACGGGCGTGCTATTCCATCCAAAGAGTAATACCCCGATGAGGAAATCCCTCGATATGAGCGACACCGACAGGAAATACGATGCGATAGTCGTCGGCGTCGGTGGAATGGGAAGCGCGGCCGCGTATCACCTCGCACGTCGAGAGCAGGACGTGTTGGGGTTGGAGCGGTACGATATTCCGCATACGAACGGTTCCTCCCACGGGATCACCCGTATCATACGGCGAGCGTACTACGAGCATCCCTCCTACGTCCCCCTCATCGAGCGTGCCTACGACCTCTGGGATGGCCTCGAAGAGGGGTCGGGCCGGTCCATCATTCATCGTACGGGCTCTATCGACGCCGGGCCTCCCGACGACCCGGTGTTCGAGGGTTCGTTGCAGTCGTGTAAGGAACACGACATTCCACACGAAGTCCTCTCGAGTGAAGAGCTCACGGACCGATTCCCTGGATATCGACTCCCGGAGGGATACAAAGCACTCTATCAGGAGGACGGCGGGTTCGTGATTCCGGAACAAGCGATCGTCGCCCACACCCAGGCCGCACAGGAGGCAGGTGCCGAGATACACGCTCGGACACGGGTTCAGGGCTGGACCGAGACACCCGACGGCGGTGTTCGGGTCGAAACCGACCGCGGGAGCCACGAGGCGAACAGCTTGGTTCTCGCCGCAGGCGCGTGGAACTACAAGCTCGCCGACGCACTCGAAGGGCTTGCCGTTCCGGAACGACAGGTCCTGTCCTGGTTTCAGCCGACGTCCCCGGCGCTGTTTCAGCCGGATACCTTTCCCGTGTGGAATCTCTCCGTCCCCGAGGGCCGATTCTACGGATTCCCGGTCCACGACGTACCGGGCATGAAACTGGGGAAGTATCATCACCGAGACGAGCAGATCGACCCGGACGAGTGGGACCGTGACCCCAACGCCGAGGACGAGCGTGTGCTCCGGGAGTTCGCCGAACGGTACTTCCCGGAGGGAACCGGCTCGACGATGGGGCTTGCGACGTGTATGTTCACCAATTCGCCGGACGAACACTTCATCATCGACACGCTTCCGGACCACCCACAGGTGACCGTCGCGGCCGGGTTCTCCGGCCACGGATTCAAGTTCGCGAGCGTCATCGGCGAGATACTCGCCGACCTCACGACCGGCGACGGGACGGACCACCCGATCGATATGTTCCGCTTGAGCAGATTCGACTAGAGATACGGAAGTCAACCCAGCAGCAGAGTACCGTTCTTTTCGCACGATACAAACGCATTCGAATCCGTATCCGAACCCACACATGCAAGAGGCGAGAACGGCGGATATCGCAACAGGGTTCTTTCGTATTTTCACTTAACGACCTGCGTATCGACGGACCGAGATTTAAGCCATCACTCCGGCAGTCAACGGAGTGTGAAGCGCACCGTCAACACCGACGAAGCACCGGCGGCCGTTGGTGCTTACAGTCAGGCGACCGTCGCTAACGGCCTCGTGTTCGTCTCGGGTCAACTCCCGCTGACGACCAGTGGTGAACTCTTAGAAGACGAACCGGTCGAAGAACAGACCCGCCAGAGCCTCGAGAACGTGAGGGAGGTCCTCGCCGCGGAGGGCCTCGGCATGGAGGACATCGTCAAGACGACGATCTTCCTCGACGACATCGACGAGTTCGACGCGATGAACAGCGTGTACAGCGATTTCTTCACCGAGGCCCCTCCCGCTCGAAGCGCCGTCGAGGCGGGTAACGTTCCGAAGGGTGCGGGAGTGGAGATCGAAGCGATCGCGGTGAGCGACGCTTCCGAATCGGATAGCCCTTCGAACCGGATGGATTGAGCGTGTCACCCTCGTCACACTCGACCGTTTCGAGATACGGCCCGAGATCGAATACTTCCCGAAGATGGGTGGGAGAACCCACATTCGGAGATATCCGGGGAGAAGGATAGATGAATCCCCACGCGGGCGAGCGGATCTCTCGTGACACTCGGAGAAACCGATGCAGGTAGACGACGACCGGCCCACTGGGTCCACTTCCGGATCAGCGGGTAGCGAAAGGGCCATCGACTGGGCGAAAGCCCAGGAAGCCGCCCGGTTGTTCCTCGAAGCGATCGGTGAGGACCCGGAGCGGAGCGCCCTCGTCGAAACGTGGCAACGGAGGCTTCCAGCCACCATGGAATCGTTGAGCGAGGGATACCGAATCGAGGCGAAACCGGCCATGAGAACCTTCGAAAGCGAAGGGGAAGACTGGGTCGTGAAGACCGGTATCCCGGTGTACAGCCTCTGTGAACACCACCTCCTTCCGTTCTACGGAACCGCGCACGTCGCCTATCGTTCGAACGGATCGGTGGTCGGACTTTCGAAACTGATTCGATACGTTCAGTGGAAGTCCCGGCGCTTGACCATACAGGAACGGTTGACGCGAGAGCTCGCCGATGGACTCACAGAGGAGATCGATGCGGGAAACGTGCTCGTCGAACTGCGAATGACGCATCTCTGTGAGTCCATGCGCGGTGTCGAATCGGAGACGGAAACGACGACACGAGCGAGCAGCGACTCGACGGCCGAAGACGAACGCCAGCGGTTCCGCGACGCGATCGAGACGCACGAAGACGACGACCACCCCTAACTCGACCATGAACTACGAAACCGTCCGCGATACGAACCCCACGATCGCGGATACGCTCCAAGAAGAGCGCACGCGACAGAACGAGTCCCTCTCGATGATCGCCTCCGAGAATCACGTCTCGGAGGCCGTCATGGAGGCACAGAGCTCCGAGCTGACGAACAAGTACGCCGAGGGGTACCCGGGTGCGCGCTACTACGGCGGCTGTGAGTTCGCCGACGAGGTCGAGGAGCTGGCCATCGAGTACGCGAAAGAGCTCTGGGACGCCGACCACGTCAACGTCCAACCCCACTCGGGGTCGCAGGCGAACATGAGCGTGTATCTCGCGGTGTTGGAGCCGGGAGACACGATCCTCTCGCTCGATCTGAACCACGGTGGGCACCTCTCACACGGCCATCCGGCGAACTTCGCGGGACAGATATACGACGTCGAACAGTACGAGGTGAATCCCGAAACCGGGTACATCGACTACGACGAACTACACGAGACCGCGGAACACGTCGAGCCGGATATCATCGTCTCGGGCTACTCTGCATACCCTCGCGAAGTCGAATTCGAGCGGGTTCAAGCGGCGGCGGACGCCGTCGGAGCGTACCATCTCGCTGACATCGCCCACATCACCGGGTTGGTCGCCGCCGGCGTTCATCGATCCCCGGTCGGCATCGCCGATTTCGTCACCGGTTCGACGCACAAGACGATCCGTGCCGGGCGTGGTGGGATCGTCATGTGTGACGAGGAACACGCCGACGCAGTCGATAGCGCGGTGTTTCCCGGGACGCAAGGTGGTCCGGCGATGCACAACGTCGCCGGAAAAGCCGTCGGCTTCGGCGAAGCACTGGAGCCTGCGTTCGAGGCCTACGCCGAACGGACCGTCTCCAACGCGAAAGCACTCGGCGATCGGTTACAGGAACACGGGCTTTCACTCGTCTCGGGTGGGACCGACAACCACCTCGTCTTGGTCGATCTACGCCCCTCCCATCCGAACACGACGGGCAAGGACGTAGAGGAGGCGCTCGAAGCGGCCGGTATCGTTCTCAACGCGAACACCGTTCCCGGGGAAACCCGCTCCCCGTTCGATCCGTCGGGTATCCGAGCCGGGACGCCCGGACTCACCACCCGAGGTTTCGAAGAGGATGCCTGTCGCGAGGTGGCGGACCTCATCGGCGAAGTCGTCGATGCTCCCGACGACGAAGCCGTCGTCAGCGCGACCCGCGACCGAGTCGACGACCTGACCGACTCGTATCCCCTCTACACGTAAGGCAATGGCCGAGCCGCGGCCGACCTAGCTGTCCGCGCTCGCTTTCTTCTCGACGTATCCCTCGGCATACCGGTCGTGACCGTCCACCGGCCCGTCGGGATTGAGCCGTTCGATGTGCTCGGGTATCCCGAGCTGTGTCGTGGTTCCGTCCGGGTCCCGGAGCTCCGTTCGGCCGCGGTGGACGGAGACCTGCTGGTTGAGGTGGAGGTCGATGGCTTCGATCAGCGCCTCGGCTTCGAGAGGTTGCCCGCGTTCTTCGAGTTCCCGTTCCGTGGGGCCGTGCGGAACGTTGAACGCTCGCTGAGTGAGTATCGGTCCCTGGTCGAGGTCGGTCGTGACGTAGTGCGCCGTCACGCCCGCGATACGAACGCCCTTCTCGATCGCCTGGGAGTACGCCGAAGCACCGGGGAAGGAGGGCAACAGGCTCGGGTGAACGTTGATGATGCGATTTCGGTAGCGGAAGACGACCTTGGGTGAGAGGATCCGGATGTAGCGGGCGAGAGCGAGGAGGTCGATATCGTAGTTATCGAGGTGGTGGAGCAGCTCGTCCTCGTTGGGAACCCCCTTCTCGTCGCCGATGTCGTGGAACGGAACGCCGTGTTCGGTGGCGAGCGGTTCGAGGTCGCTGTGGTTCCCGATGACGACCCCGATCTCCGCATCGAGGTCGTCGTTTCTCGCCTCCTCCAGGAGCGCTTCGAGACAGTGACTCTCCTTCGTCACGAGGACCGCGAGCGACTGGGTTTCGGTACGGTTCGGGAACCAGACCCGTGTATCGACGTCGAGGTCGTCCCCGAGGTCGTCGAGGTCCGCTCGCAAACGCGCTTGCGAGACCGCCATTTCGGACGTGTCCGCGTACATGGTCATCCGAAATATCCCGTCCTGAACCGCCTGGTCCAACTCTTCGACGTTGACCGCGTGATCGGAGAGATATGCCGTGATCTCCGTGATTATCCCCGTATCGTCGTCACCGACGACGGTTATCTCCGTGAGCATCTCCGAACTGGCGTGGTCCCGTGGCATACGCATCACTCGATCGGTGAAACATCACTTCCAAAACAGTTCAGGTGCATATGTGGTGCTGTTTATCTAAATTTAGGCGCTAAGGCCCCTCCCTCAAGGAGCCATGAGCAGCCATCGTATGACTGCGAGTCCGATGCGAGGTAAAGATATAAGTCCCCCCGGTGATACAGTCACAGGAGTCTTGATGGGTACTGTGTTGTCGAGCACCACTGATGGGTTGAAAGACGGACATCGACGCTACGCTCCTTCTCGTCCGGCGTGCTCACGCAATACCTGGGTACGCGCTAGTGATGAGCCTACAAAACCACGTGCCAAGTTTACAGCTATTCGACACGGGATCGAGGACGGAACCGATAGCCGCTGTACCGGGAGGAACGGGTCGTGAGCGTCATCGCGCTGGTACACGTCGCCCATCCGGACCTCGCACTGTCCCCGACGATCCGGGAAAACCCGGAGACCACGATCCGGGTCATGCCACAGGCGGCGACGGACCCCGAGACGGATCTGTTCTTCTTCTTCGTCGAGAGGGACGACCGATCCGTGGAGTCCGCGTTCGAATCGGACCACACGGTCGCCGAATGGGAGACGATAGCTAGCTCCGAGTCCGGGTCGGTCTATCAACTCCAGCACACGCCGGAGACGATACTTCTCTCCCCGAAGACGTTCGAGTTGGGCGGGTTGATGCGCGAAGCCACGAGCGACGCAACGGGGTGGACCCTTCGACTCCAGTTCCAGAACCGAAAGGACATATCGGATCTGTGGGGGTTCTGTGAGGAGAGCGACATCTCGTTCGAGCTCCAGCGGATATTCCGCCACCAGCCGTGGAACAGTTCGGACCTGACGACCCTCACCGACCCACAGCTCGAGACGTTGCTCACGGCCTACGAGGAGGGATACTTCGAGGAGCCCCGGCAGATCTCGCTGGAAGGGTTGGCCGAGAAGCTCGACATCTCGCCGACGGCCGTCGGTGGTCGCCTTCGTCGTGGTGTCGCCGCGCTTCTCGAAACGACGCTCATCGAGGAGTGAGCGCTCCCCGCGGTCGAGTCACGGATATTCGGGCTTCCGTGACGTGCTTTGGCCCACCTGAGACACGGCAGCCACTCGGATACGACCGCTACTCATCCGGGATGGACGAAGCCGAGCAACGTCATTAAAAAGCGTTCATATACTCGGAGCGGACTTTTTGACGGCGTATCGCCCAGATCCGGAGGATGGAGTATCATGAGGCGAGAAACGCGTTGGAACGGTTGCGCCGGGTTCGTCCAAAGCTGGGGACGGCAACGACGGCCACCCTGCTCGACTCCCTCGACGACCCCCACGAGGGGATGACCGCCGTGCAGGTCGCCGGGTCGAACGGGAAGGGAAGCACGGCCCGTGTTCTCGAACGGATCCTCGACGAAGCGGGTCTCGACGTCGGTCTCTATACGTCGCCGGACCTGAACGACCTTCGCGAGCGGATCCGGGTTCGACGGAAGAAGATCCCGAAATCCGAGGTGGGACGGTTCGTCGAAACGGTTTGGCCGCACGTAACCGAGATGTCGGTAGCGGACGACGCACCCACGTTCTTCGAGACCTTCACGGCTCTCGCGCTCTGGTACTTCGAGCGAAAGGCGGTCGACGTGGCCATCCTCGAGGTCGGAATCGGTGGCCGATACGATGCGACCAGCGTCGTCGACCCGGTGGCGGCGGCTGTTACGTCCGTGAGCCTCGAACATACGGACATCCTCGGCGACACGGTCGAGGAGATCGCCCGTGACCAGGTACAGGTCGCCCCACCGGACGTCCGTCTCGTGACTGGTGCGACTGGGAGCGCACTCGAAGCGATCGAAGAGAAGGCGGACACCGTGACCGTCGGAGGCGAGGGGGCGGACGTAGTCGCGAGCGAGATGGGGATGGTCTCGAAGACGGAGTCCCAGGTCTCGCTGGTCGGCCCGGATTGGGACGTTCGAACGGCGACACCGTTGCTCGGGGACCACCAGGCGGTGAACGCCGGCATCGCCGCGACACTCGCACGGCAGGTCGGGAATCACGTTGGAACGGGCGTAGACGAATCGACCATCGAGAGCGGTATCAGAAACGTTCACTGGCCGGGGAGATTCGAGGTCATGCGCCACGATCCGCTCGTGGTTCTCGACGGAGCACACAACCCGGACGCCGCCGAAAAGCTCGCGACCCTCTTGGACCGTTTCGAGTACGACGACCTGTACCTGGTGTTCGGTGCGATGCGGGACAAGGACCATCGACGTGTCTGCCGCTCCCTTCCCCCGGTAGATCGGGCGTTCCTCGCCGAACCCGCCGTCGGCCGTTCACAGGGACTGGATACCCTGGCCGGCGTCTTCCGACGTGAGACCGACGCGACGGTCCTAAAACGGGATTCGATCCGAGCTGCGCTCGATGCAGCTATCCAGGCTGCCGACCCCGACGATTGTGTCGTGACGACGGGTTCGTTGTATGCCGTCGCCGAGGCTCGTGACCGGTGGACGCGAATGACGACGCCCCTCTCGACGAGTTCGACGAGAAGCGCTCGGTCGGCACTGAGTCGTTCGGACGTACCGACGAGAGAGCGGGATGAACACGTCGACCAACTCGTCCATCGCTCCCTTCGAATGCACGTCCGGCGGGAGGAGGCCGCTACCCTCGAGAAGCTCATGCTCTCGATCGGTGGTTCGTGTGGCGTCTCCGGCGTCCTCGACCACGAACCCATCAGTGTGGTTCTCTCGGGAAATCGCAGTCAGTTCCGGAGGCTCGTTCAGCGATTGCGTGACCGAAGCGAGGGAGATATCGCTGCGGAGTTGAACGGGGTTCTCGAACTCGATACCGAAATCGAAGCGGATACCGAGAGGACTGCCGGGGGATATCCCTGGGACGAGGAAACGACGGTCATGGGGATACTGAACGTCACGCCGGACTCGTTTCACGACGGTGGCGACTATCGGGCCACCCAGTCCGCGGTCGACCGAGCCGAGGGGATGGTCGCGGCCGGGGCAGGAATAGTGGACGTCGGTGGGGAGTCCACTCGACCGGGAGCCGAACCGGTTTCGGCTGCCAGGGAACGCGACCGTGTTCTACCGGTCATAGAGCGACTCGACGACCTCGATACGTGGATCTCGATCGATACGAGGAAGCCGACGGTCGCCGAAGCCGCATTGGAGGCCGGTGCGGATCTGGTGAACGACGTGACTGGTCTCGAAGACGCTGCGATGCGTCGCGTGGTCGCCGATTTCGACGTTCCAGCCGTGATGATGCACAGCCTCTCGGCACCCGTCGATCCGGACCATCGATACGAGTACGATGACGTGGTCGACGACGTGCTGGAGGAGCTCACCGAACGCATCCTACTCGCTGAACGAGCGGGTATCGACCGTTCGAACCTCATCGTAGACCCCGGGCTCGGCTTCGGGAAGACCAGACCCGAGAGCTTCGCGTTGCTCGACCGGCTGGACGAGTTCCGGGGGTTGGGGACCAGCCTCATGATCGGCCACTCCCAGAAGTCGATGTTCGAACCCGCGGGGACCGATTCCGACGACCGCCTCATACCGACCGTCGCTGCGACGGCGTTGGCGGTCGACCGTGGTGTCGATATCGTCCGTGTTCACGAGGTGGCCGAAAACGCCGCTGCCATCGCCACCGCAGAAGACACGGTGCGAACGGACTGACGTCTCCTCCATCAGACGGGCGGGGATTCCGCCGTGTGGGCTTCGGAGAACTATCGACAGACCGCACTTCGGACGGTCGGAAGGGGCTGAAACCACGAAAGAATCGTCGAACCCGCTTCGGTGCGGGGCGGCGGGAAACCTCCGAGCTCGCTCGTGGACGGAGTTACTCGCTCGCCTCTTGTCTGGCACCGAGCTTGGCCTGCTCGCGCGCGCTCAGGTTCACCGACTCCTTGAACGGCACTTCCGCGACCATGGCGAACACCGGTTCGCCCGGCTCTTCGGCGTACTCGTCGGGGAGATGGACTTCGAATTCGGTGTCGATCTCGCCGTCGTAGACCTCCCGGACGTCGCCGTCGAGCTTCTCGGCCGGAACGTGTGCGAGCGCGATGTTGGTTTCGAGCTCGGGGTTGTACCACGCGGAGGTGATGTACCCACACTCCTCGCCGGTTTCGGGGTCCGAAACCAGCCAGAAGTCGGATGGGTAGTCCCGGATCGGTTCACCACCGAGTTTGAGACCCACCATCTTCTGCGTGAAGGGGTATTCGCCGTTCTGGATCATCTCCTGTTGACGTTCGAGCTCCTCCTTCCCGATGTAGTCGGCGTCCTTGTCGTCCGGCACCTGATAGCCGAGGTTCACCTGGAACGGCGAGGTCTCGTGGTCCAGGTCCTGTCCCCACGAGAGGATGCCCGCGGCGATTCGCCGCTGATGGCCCGGTGCGATCACCATGCCGTCGTGGTCTTTCACCGTCTCGGCGACCGGGTCCCAGACGGCGTCCGCGTTCTTCATCGCCTCCGTAACGTAGATCTCGTAGCCTTTCTCACCGGAGAAGCCGGTCTGGCTGATCAGGATGTCACAGCCGTTGATTTCGGCCTCCATCAGCCCGTAGTAGGGCACGTCGCTCACGGCATCGCCGACGAGCTCCCGCATCACGTCCTCGGAGAGGGGGCCCTGGATCTGCATCGGCGCGACGTCGATCTCGTCGATCACGACATCGTAGTTCTCACCGGAGTTCACACCCTGGAGCCACTGCATCAGGGTCGAATCCGAGATCGAGAACCAGAACTCGTCCTCCTCGGGACGCAGGAGAACGGGGTCGTTCAGGACGCCACCGTCCTCGTTGCAGAGGATGACGTACTTGCCGGCCATCACGTCGATCTCGGTCGCGTCCCGGGTGATGACGTGGTTGACGAACGCTTCGGCTTCGGAGCCCTTGACACGGATCTGCCGTTCGACCGCCACGTCCCACAGCGTCACGTGATTGACGAGGGCGTCGTGTTCGACACTCGTGCCGCCGTCTTCGGGTTCAACGTAGCCGCGCGGGTGGTAGATGCGGTTGTAGACCGTTGCGCGCCACGCGCCCTCCTCGACGAAGGACTTGTGGAAGAACGGCGATTTCCGGACGCGGGTCGAGACCAGCATCTCGATGCCCGGGTCGCCGGACTGGCGTAGGTTCCGCGGGACGGTTCGATCCGATTGGTCGACGCTCGGATGGTTCGGATGCGATTCGTCTTCCCTGCTCGCCGGTTGGTTTTCCGACATCGCCTGCGAATATCGCTGCATGGAGCATAAGATCAATAGTTAAAGAGAACACCCCTTTATTACCTTCCCTCCAACAGGCGGATCGGTAGACGATTTACGAAATGGTCGATCCACACCCGAAATGTATTCGATTCGAGGGGAGGATACCTCCCGAATTGAAATTCGATTCGGCGACGAAACGGGTCGTGCGTGACTTCCTTCCAGCGTTCTCCGACGACTATCGTACCGATTACTGATTCAAGGCCCCCCATCGCCAGGACTCGGTATCCGACGTCTGATTGAAGGTGTAGATGTGAACGCCCTGAATACCGTACTCGGGGTCGGTAGCGTACGGTGTGAGCCCCTCGATGAGGTCGTCGGGGGTGTACTTGCCGCGTGACCCGACGAGTTGGCGAACGAACCCGACGATACCGGTTGTCTTCTTCAGGAAGCGTACCGAATCGCCGACGCCGACCTTCTGTGAGATGCTCAGCAACCGTTGATACTTCATGACACCTGGTATGCCGACCTCGATGGGGAGGTCGATACCCCGATCCCGAACCTCCTCTACCCACTCGATAACTGCTTCGGGGTCGTAGCAGAGCTGGGTCACGATGTACGTCGCAAACGGTGCCTTCTTCTCCATCGCGTCGGCCAGGACCCGGTCCGAGAGGAAATCGTGCCCCTCCGGATAGCCGGTGATTCCGACCTCCTCGAACGAGTATTCGATATCCGAAAGCGTGGTCAGGAGCTCGTATGCCGACTCGAACTCCCCCGCCGGCTCCTCACGGTCGCCACCCGGAACGAAGATATCCGTGACACCGGCCTCGGTGAGACGGCGAGCGATCTCGGTCAGGTGGTCCTCGTCCCGTACGTAACGCGCGGCAATGTGCGGACTCACGTCGAACCCGCGTGCGGCGGCCATTTCGGCCTGCTCGACCGTCGCATCGAGGCCGAGCTGCGGTGACGTGGTGATGGCGATGGTCGCCCCGTCCGGCAGATGTTCCAGTTGCCCTTCGAAGCTCTCGAAGGGCATCAGTTCGAATCGAGGACCGGTGAGTAACTCGTCGGTCACCTCGGCTGCCGTACCGGAGTGGCGTTCGACGGACATCGGTCACGACCCCTCCGTTGTCGTAGCGGCTTTCGTTCTGTTTCGCGCTGCCCGGGAGGCGAACATGAGAAACCCATCATCTTTGCCATCCGTTAGTAGTTCGTCGCCATAGTCAAACACGTATAAGTCAGACCCCGTCGCCCCGTAGTATCCCCCGAGTACCGACTCGATCCGTGCTGTTGAGTCGTCGCCTCCGTCGTGTCGCGTAACTCCGGATCGTTCCCGCCACTCCGCGTGCCCCCGGCGTCGATCACCCCCGTCTACTAAACGGCTCCAATAACTCACCCTGTTGTTTATCATAGACGGCGGAGCGGTCATCCATATGGGTAGAGAAGATACCGTACCCGAGAGGGCTGGAACCGTCGTCGTGGGAGCGGGCTGTGTCGGCTGTTCGGCGGCGTACCACCTCGCCGACCAGGGTCGGGAGGACGTCGTCGTCGTGGATCAGGGACCACTGTTCGAAACCGGCGGCTCGACCTCGCACGCACCGGGACTGGTGTATCAGACCGCCGGTGGGAAGATGATGAGCCACATGGCTGCGTACACGCGTGACCTCTACTACGACCTCGACAGCTATCGTATGTCGGGTGGGATCGAAGTCGCGTACACCGAGGACCGGTGGGATCTCCTGAAGCGAAAACGCGAGTGGGGACAGTCCTACGGGTTCGATGGCGGCGAACTCCTCTCGCCAGCCGAGACGGCCGAACGAATCCCGCAGATAAACGAGGCGGTGATTCACGGCGGGTACTACCTCCCGACGGACGGCAAAGCTCACGCCGTCGATGCCTCGCGGGAGATGGCCGAACGCGCCCGCGACGCAGGTCACGAGTTCTACGGGAACACGCTCGTCACCGACATCGAGACCGAAGACGGTGCAGTCGAGGCGGTCGTCACCGAGGACGGTCCGATCGCCTGTGACGAGGTGCTGGTGGCCACGAACATCTGGGGGCCGCTGTTCGGCGAGATGGTCGATACGGACATCCCGCTCGTCCCGTGCTCACATCAGTACCTCGTGAGCGAGCCGTTGGAGGAACTCGCCGGAGCCGAACGGGAGATCGAACAGCCACTCCTCCGACACCAGGATTTCTCCGAGTACTTTCGCCAGCACGGTGAATCGTACGGCGTGGGGTCGTACAACCACGAGCCGCTGCTCGTGGACCCGGAGGACATCTACGGACCGGAGAAGCTCGACGACCTCGGGCTCGAATATCCCTCGCTTCGGGAGTTCACGGCCGAGCATTTCTACGAGAACACCCACCCCGACCACGAGAAATCCGCCTACGACGCCGCTCGCGAACTCGTGCCGGCGTTCGACGACTGTGACTGGGAGAAACAGATCAACGGGATGTTCTGCTTCACGCCGGACGGGATGCCGGTTCTCGGTCCCGACGAAGGCACCGACGGCCTCTGGTGGTCGCTCGCCATCTGGGTCACGCAGTCCGGCGGTGCAGGGAGCGTGGTCGCCGAGTGGATGGAGAACGGTGTCCCACGACTCGACGGCGAACGGATCGACGCCACCCCCGCTCACATCAGCCGGTTCCAGTCCCACGCGGGGAGCCGGGAGTTCACGTACGGCCGCGGGGCCCAACAGTATCGAGAGGTGTATCAGCTCATCCATCCGCGTGAGCAACCGACGGACCAACGCACGCTCCGACGGAGCCCGTTCTACGACCGACAGGACGAGCTAGGGGCCGAGTTCTACGACACCAACGGGTGGGAAGTCCCGCAGTGGTACGAATCGAACGAGTCGCTCCTCGATGAGTACGACGTTCCCGACCGGCCGGACTGGCTCGCACGGAACTGGTCGAAAGCACAAGGTGTCGAGCACCAGGCGGTCCGTGACAAGGTCGCGATGTTCGACATGACCACCTTCACCGGTATCGAGGTCACTGGCGAGGGAGCGATGGCGTTCCTTCAGCGCCTCCTCACCAACGACATGGACGTTTCGGTCGGTCGGATGCGGTATGCGGCAATGCTGAACGAGGACGGCGGTATCCTCGCGGACATAACCGCTGCACGACTCGGCCCGGACCGGTATCTCCTGACGACGGGTGGTGGCAACTCCGCGACGATCCACTCCCGGTGGATCAGAGACCACGCGCCCGAGGACGTCTCGATCACGGTCCACGATTCGAGCCGGTCGGGTATCGGTGTCTGGGGACCAGAGGCCCGAGAGCTACTCGAACCGCTCGTCGAAACGGACCTCTCCAACGACGGGTTCCCGTTCTACTCGGTGCGCGAGACCTACCTCAAGGACATCCCGGTGACGATGCTCCGGCTATCGTACGCCGGCGAACTCGGATGGGAGATCTACACGCCGACGGAGTACGGCGCACGACTCTGGGATATCGTCTGGAATGCGGGCCAAGAGCACGATATCACCCCGATGGGCTGGGAAGCGCTCGCCTCGACGAGTCTGGAGAAGGGCTACCGGCTCTGGGGGAGCGACGTCACCCCCGAGTACAACCCCTACGAGGCCAACATCGGTTTCGCCGTCGACACCGAAACGGAGTTCATCGGTCGAGAGGCGATCCTCGAAGCACGAGAGGAGGGTATCGACCAGCAGCTCGTCCCCCTCACGCTCGACGAGACGGGGATGGTCGTCGACTCGGGACATCCGATCCTCGACGGTGAGGACGTTCTCGGCTACGGATGCCGCGCCGACTACGGGTACACCATCGACGCCGGCATCGTGTACGCGTACTTGCCGACGGAGTACGCCGAGCCGGGAACATCGGTCGAGGTGAGCTACGAGAACGAACGCTATCGCGCGACGGTCGAGAGCGAGCCGTTGTTCGACCCGGACATGGAGCGAATGCGATAGGAAGCCAACGACGAAGCGCCCCAACGCTTCCACATCCATCCGCTCGCTCGCCCGAGGTACACACTCCGGGGATCCACGTGCCCGGATTTTTGCGTCGCGCCCGCGTTTCAGTTGTCCTTCTACGGTATTTTCGTATCCGCAGCGTCGTCTGGGTACCCCCGATCTTCCCCCGTTCTTCTGGACGCGTAGCCACCCGATCCCATGTGACCTCCTCCCCACCCTACTCCGCCGCTGACGCGGCTTCGTTGAGGGTGGGGCTTCCTGCTTCTACGACGGTGCGTGCAGACACCGATGGAATTTCGGTGTCCGTAGCGGCTCCAGTCTCCACAGGCGTTGATTCGGGCTGGCCCATCCCTATATCCGATTTCTCGATAGCACGGTTCAGCACGTTGTGAGCGGCGTTCGCGTCACGGTCGCACTCGAAACCACAAGCGGGACACGAGTGTTGCCGAACCCATAGCGGTTTGTCAGTCGAAACGCCGCACTGAGAACACTCTTTGGTGGTCCCGTGCGGTCGAACGTCCACGAAGTACGCACCTTCGCGCTCGCATTTGTATTCGAGCATCCGTAGAAAAGTACCCCATGCGGCGGATGCTCGGTTGCGAGAGTTCGACGGCAGCTCCATGAGTCCCTTCGCGTTCAGGGCTTCGACGGCCACGAAGTCGTATTCCTCCGCGTACCACGTCGAGAGCTTGTGCAGAAAGTCCCGACGCTTCCGTTTCAGGTCGGCATGACATTCGGCCACCTTCCGGCGTTGCTTGTGGTAGTTGGCCGAACCGTGGTCCTTTCGTGAGAGCGCACGCTGTTCGCGTTCAAGCCGCTCACGTTCGTCCGACAGGTCAAGCGAACCCACCGAAAGACCGTCGGTGTCGTGGGTGTATTTGAGTATCCCCACGTCGATACCGACCGCCTTTTCGGGATTGTCGGGTTTCGGTGGCGCTTCGTCCTCGGTCTTGATACCGAGAACAGCGTACCACTCTCCCGTCGGTTCGCGCTTGATGGATACCTGCTTCACCGTCGCGTCGTCGGGTATCTCACGGTGGTACACCAGCGAGATTTCACCGATTTTCGAGAGCCACAACGTCGGCTGGCCGCTCTTGTTTTCGAGCTTGAAGCCAGTCTGATTGTAGGTCAACGAACGGTATTCCCGTGGCGGCTTCCACCGAAGGCGTCCGACGCGGTATCCACGCTTCTTTCGTTCACGGAGCGTCGAGAGATTGTCGTACAACCGCTTGACGACCATCTGAAGCACTTTCGAGTGAACGTTCTTCAGACCACCCCACCACTGCTTGAGGTCGGGGAGCGTCCCCTGCACCTCGTAGCGGGCGGGAATGTCGTCGCTCTCGTTCAGCACGTACAGGCAGTGGTTGTACAACTGTCGGCAGGTGTCGATGTGGCGACGGAGTTCGTTGGCCACGTCGTCGGGTGGTCGAATCCGATACCGATAGTTGTAGTTCATCCGCGCTGGTCCTCCACGTACTGTTTGAGGGCGTCGAGCGATACCTGTCCCGTTGAAAGCAGGCAGTACGAATCAGTCCAAAACGAGTCGCCCCACAATTCGCGGTCGAGGTCGAACTCGTTTTTGATTCGTCGCGCCGACGGCCCTTTGAGAGTGTTCACAAACCGAACGAGATCCGTAGTTGGCTTCGCCTTGAAGAGCATATGAACGTGGTCGCGGTCGCCCTCGAAGTTCTTGATTTCAACGCCGTAGTTCTCGGCGAACCCTTCGACCACGCGCCGCATGAAGTCTGACCGTCCGGGTGTGAAGGTGTTTTGCCTGTACTTCGTCACCAGTATCAGGTGATAGTGCAGGGCATACACCGAATGTGCTCCCGAATCGAGGTCGTACTCCATTTGGCTTGTCTATGTGGGGATACCCAATTGCATAATAGCTGCGTCGTCGCTCGAAATTCAGGCCGAGCGAAGTAACCTACGGCTGTATCCCCTCCCTACTCGCTCGCTTCCGCACTGCGCTCACTCCTTGAGGAAGGGACTTGGCCTGTTCCCATTTAAACACCGCCAGCTATTGTCAGCAATTTTTATACCGTACTGTGCGAACCGCGATCATGAGTATAAACATCAATCGATACACTTCCACAACTAGGACACATCGGAGGAAGTCGATATTCTGAGTGTGGAAGGATATTGTCGACAAACAAAACAATGATACGAAAACAGGATCTCGGATACCCATCGTTCAGAAATAGATCGTATCGGGCAGGGAATGGCATTCGTCCGGAGCAGGAGCATGTCCGACGCTGAGCGGGGCGAGACGAGCGGTGAGATGTCCGACGGACTCCAGGTAGAGCTCTTCCATCCGGACTCGGACCGCGAACCCGGCGATACCAACTATCGGGGCTTCGGCTTCGACGTTCATCCGGTGGTGTTTCCCGTCGCGCTGGCGGTCATCGTGCTGTTCGTGGCGGCGACGGTCCTGCTCGGCGGTCAGGCATCGGCCGCCTACGAGTGGCTCTTCGAGGGGATCAACGCCTACTTCGGGTGGTTCTACATCCTGCTCGTCACCCTGTTCATCCTCGTCGTGGGGTACTTCGCGGTGAGCAAGTACGGCCAGATCCGGATCGGCGGTGTCGAGGCCGAACCCGAGTTCAGCCGGTTCTCGTGGATGGCGATGCTGTTCAGCGCCGGCATGGGGATCGGGCTGATGTTCTACAGCGTCGCCNGAACCCGAGTTCAGCCGGTTCTCGTGGATGGCGATGCTGTTCAGCGCCGGCATGGGGATCGGGCTGATGTTCTACAGCGTCGCCGAACCGATGTACTTCTTCGATGGGATCCCACCCTTCTTCGCGGGGAGCGCCCAGGCCGGCACCGCCGCCGCCGCGGGCCCCGCGCTCGCCCAGACCTTCTTCCACTGGGGGCTCCACCCGTGGGCGATCTACGCGCTCGTGGGGCTCGGCCTCGCTTTCTTCTCGTTCAACCGCGGGCTGCCGCTCACGTTCCGGTCGATCTTCTGGCCGGTGCTGGGCGAGCGGATCTACGGCTGGCCGGGTCACGTCATCGACCTTCTCTCGGTGTTCGCGACCCTGTTCGGCCTCTCGACCTCGCTCGGGCTGGGCGTCGCCCAGGTGAACCAGGGGCTCAACGCCGTGGCGGGGTCGCTGTTCAACGCCAGTGTTCCGACCGGGACCGCCCCGCAGATCGTGCTCATCGCCGTGATCACACTGATCGCGACGGCGTCGGTCGCCGCGGGGCTCGACGACGGTGTCAGACGGCTGAGCACGGTCAATCTCTATCTCATGCTCCTCATGCTCGGCTTTCTCATCGTCGTCGGGCCCACGCTCTACATCTTCAAGGGGCTCGTCAACGGTCTCGGTACCTACCTCGTCAACCTGCCCGGGCTGAGCCTCTATACCGGGGCGTTCGCGGGCCAGTCCGCACAGGGCTTCCTCGGGTCGTGGACCATCTTCTACTGGGGGTGGTGGATATCCTGGTCGCCGTTCGTGGGGATGTTCATCGCGCGGATCTCGAAGGGTCGAACCGTCCGCGAGTTCGTCGCCGGGGTGCTCGTGTTGCCCTCGCTGTTCTCGTTCCTCTGGCTCTCGACGTTCGGCGGGAGCGCGCTGTTCGCCCAGCTCGGTGGCGGCGGCATCCTGGCCGCGCTCTCGAATCAGGGGCAGGCCATCGCGATGTTCTCGATGCTCTCCCAGTATCCGTTCGGGGCGGTCGCATCGATCCTCGCCACGCTCCTCGTGGTCACCTTCTTCGTCACGTCCTCGGATTCGGGCTCGTTGGTGATCGACCACCTGACCTCGGGGGGGAAACACGACGTCCCGAAAGTTCAACGGATATTCTGGGCGCTCACCGAGGGGCTCGTCGCGGCGGTATTGCTCTACGCCGGTGGTCTCAGTGCGCTCCAGACCGCCGCCGTCACGACCGGGCTCCCCTTCGCCGTGGTGCTCCTCGTGATGTGCTATACCGTCTATCTCGGGCTCAGGAACGAATACGAGATCCTCGAATCGGAGGCGTTCCGGGACTACATCGAGGACATCCGCGACGACGAGGACATGGCCGTGACCTCCTCGGGGGACGACGTCGTCACCGATGTCTCGGACGAAAGCACGACGACCGACGATTGAGAGGCTCCTCGACGGTCCTTGATCGGATTCACGCAGGATCGCCGGTTCGGTCGTCTTCGGATCTGAACGTGAGCGGCTACAGAAGAATAATACTCCAAGAGGCTGAAGATTCCCCATGAACGTCGATGGCGATCGTCTTCGGGAGGACATCGAGACGAACGCGGCCTTCGGAGCAGTGGACGTCGAGCAGGGGACCGGTCGAACCGTGTTCGCGGGTACCGAGCCGAATCGACGAGCGCGTGATCGGTTCGTCGAGCGGCTGAAGCAAGCCGGTCTCGACGTTCGGGTCGACTCGGTCGGGAACATCGCCGGACGCTGGTCACCACCTGGGGCGGATGCGGAACCGATCGCTACGGGGAGCCACCTCGATTCGGTACCGCGGGGCGGTATCTTCGACGGGCCGTTAGGCGTCTACGGGGCACTCGAAGCCGTTCGGACGATACAGAACGCAGACGTCGAACTAACCCATCCCATCGAAGTCGTCTGTTTCACCGAAGAGGAGGGCCAACGGTTCGCTGGAGGAACGCTGGGGTCGTCAGTCGCTGCTGGGAACCGATCGGCGGAGAGCGCGCTCCAACTGACCGACGACGCTGGTACCGATCTCGAGACGGCACTCTCGGAGATAGGTTACAACGGCACCGACCGAGTCGACGCGGACGAGTGGGACGCGTGGATCGAACTTCACATCGAGCAGGGCGAACGCCTCGAAACGGCGGATGTTCCGGTCGGGGTCGTTACCACGATCACCGGCATCACTCACTGCGAGGTGACCATCGACGGTGAGGAGAACCACGCTGGAACGACCTCGATGGACGAGCGAGCCGATGCTTTGAGCGCCGCCGGGGAGTTCATCGTCGATTTCGAGCGGGTCGCACGGGAGCGGAGTTCGGAGGAGCGCACCGCGGTCGGGACGGTCGGAAAGATAAACGCCGAACCGAACGCGACGAACATCGTTCCCGGGCGAGTCGAGATGAACCTCGACATCCGTAGTATCGAGTACGGTTCGATCGACGAGATGGTCGACCAGGCTCAGCGAAGCCTCGATCGGATCGCTGCCGAGCGAAACGTCAGTACGGCGTTCGAGCGTGAGTTCGACGTTCGGCCGGTGTCGATGGACGAGCGATGCCGTGAGGTCGCCCACTCGGCGTGTGAGGCGGCGGGAATAGAGACGTTGGAGATGCACTCCGGAGCCTTCCACGACACGATGCACGTCGCGAACGCGACCGATGCGGGGCTGTTGTTTGCGCCCTCCCGAAACGGGGTCTCACACAGTCCTCGGGAGTGGACGGACTGGGACGACTGCTCGGTAGCAACGCAGGCACTCGCGGAGACGTTGGTCTCGCTCGCGACGTGACGAGCGGTTCCGAATCGACGTCGTGTTCGACGTCCCTTCGAACTCGATAGATCTACGACCAGTACGCCATTATCAGCGGTAAATGCGTTGTGACGACGGTATAGCAACGTATATTCTCCGTCCACGACGACGACTCGTCACTCAGAACTCTCGGTTTTCGAACGATGAACACCCTCTTGCACCGATCCTGCTTTGTCTTCTTCCGGTTGTATACCTACTGCGCCGATGGTGAGATGGCGACCCGAGGAAAGCAGTCGACGAACTCAGGTTACGTATAAATCAGGCGTTAAAGCCTCACCGTTCACGACGGGGATACAGCGTCCCCAGAACGCTTCGCGTTCTGGCGTGCGAACGAGACGCTCCGCGTCTCGTCAACGCCGTCCGCTCTGTTCGTGACCTTCCGCGACCGCCCAAACCCCAGTACATAGGCTCTCTGAGTGCCTATCGTGCGGTATCGAGTGCGGCACGTCCGCACCCATACCGGGACGATCGGACGATCTTCGACAACCCACCGCACTCAGCGAACGACCGTCGCCGAAGGTGATAGGCGGTGCGATAGAAGTACCGCCGAGTCGAGTCGGGGATCGACGACCGCCCGGACGCCCCGCCGAAAGGCGATGCGTTCGCCGAACGAGAGGAGTACCGGGGGCTTGGCACTCCCAGTGGGCGCACGAACGTCCGTCCACGAACCTGAAACTCCCAACCCAGCGTTACGGTGCGGCCGTGGGAATCCTCACCCTGCAGCGCAGGGAGGATGTCAAGACGAACGATTCGGCGTTAGGGGCAATCGTTTTCCACGCCTGGTATCTACATCGGGTATGTTTGGCCGGTTGCTACTTGCTGCTCTCATACTCGCGTTGGCCGATGCGTTCGTTCTGCTCATCGTGGCGGGGCAGATCGGCGCACTCCTGACCATCGGTCTCGTCGTATTGACCGCCCTCGTCGGGTCGTTGTTGGTGCGCAGCGAGGGCCGTGCAACACTCCATCGTCTTCAACGACGGCTCCAAAATTTCGAGGCACCGACCGACGAATTACTGGACGGTGTGCTCATCGTCCTCGGCGGTGGCTTCCTCATCACGCCGGGTCTGTTGACCGACCTCACCGGATTCCTGTTCGTGATCCCCTTCACGCGTGCCCCCCTTCGCGTCGCACTCAAACGCTGGGTGATCACCCCGTCCGTCCGCAAGAAGCTCCAGAATGGCTCCCTCAACGTCCAGGTCGGCGGTACCCTCGGAAACACCCGGAGCAGTACCGGTTTCGGAGGCCAGGATCGAACCCAAGATACCACCACTGACGACAGCTACTACGACCTCGACGACAATATGTACGACGTCGAGGACGAGGAGAGCTCCTAACTCCGGCCTTAGTGACGAAACGAGAGCGACCCGCGCTACTCGAAGCGGCTGGCTCAAAGAGTCCAAGCACTACTACAAGCGCGTCGAGGACGAGTGTGAAGGCGAGAACGGGCTTTCGCGCCGCGCTCGGAACGTGAAACGTACTCTCAAGGACCGACGCCGGCACTTCCACCACACGCTCTCGAAGCGTATCGTCGCCGAGTGCACCGGACGAAACGTTGGACGCCTCATGGTCGGCGACCTCGGTGGTATTCGCTCCGAAGAAGCCGGCTCTGGTCGGAATTGGGGCCGTCACGGGAACAAGATGCTCCACGGGTAGGGCTTCGGGATACTCACGAGGATGCTCGAGTACAAGGGCGAGGCCGCAGGTATCGAGGTGGTCATCGAATCCGAACGCGACACGTCGAAGACGTGTTCGGTCTGTAGCCACAAAAACGGTAGTCAGCGCGTTGAGCGCGGTCTGTACCACTGCCAGCAGTGTGGTCGGACGGCGAACGCCGACGCGAACGGCGCGGAGAATATCAGACAAACGCTACTCCCGAATCCAGACCCATTCGACAGATTGGATAGGGATAACGGCTGTTTGGCACAGCCAGCAGTGTGTTCGTTCGACGCTACGGATGGTCAATTCCATCCACAAGAGCGGGCGCATTGCGAACCCTAATATCCCACCGCCGGTAGGGAATCCTCGCCTTTCAGGGCGGGGAGGATGTCAAAAGAGCCGACTGCTCCCAGCACCGACTCGGAGTACACTAGTCTCGATCACCCTCCTCGGGTAATAGCTTCAATAAAAAATACTCATTCGAACTGATTCCGACCTGTCAGCGCTCGTTCACTTTGTTCCCCGTCTTCCAGCTATCCTCCGATTCACAACGGAACACGAGTGACGAAGGGTCGGTTGCTGGCGTTGTCGCCGGCATCTCTGTCGTCCAGTTCCTGCTCGACTACGCGATTCGGGTGCTCGGCTGAGCGAGCACTCGGCGAACGAAAGTCAGTTGAGACGGTGACAACGCTCCGATCGGATTGCGTCCCGCTTTCGGGTCGTGTGATCGCTTATGAACGTTCCAACCGTGCGAAGCGTATGTCCACCGAACAACGGCTGCTCCTCGTCACGATCGCTCTTTTCGGCGTGCTGGCCGTGCTCATGGTGCTGCCCTACGAGCAGTATCTATTGCTCGCGATCCTTCTCGCGTATCTCCTCCATCCGCTCCAGCGCCGTCTCCGTAGCTCCGTCGGACCACGGGTCTCGGCAGGCCTCCTCATTATCGGTGTGTTCCTCGCGGTGATCGTTCCGCTCGGGGTGTTCGTCAGGGTCGCCGTCCGACAGGCGATATCGATCCTCACGGCCATCAACCGTGGGGATGTCGGCGTGGGGGCGCTCGAGAATTTCCTGGGTCGGCAAGTCGGCGTCTCGGTCGACCTCCAACGACTACTGTTGCGATCGGGTTTCGACGCCTCTACAGCACTCGGCGGCGCTGGAGGGGGAAACACCACAACACTCCTCAACAACGCAACACGAGTCGTCACCAACCTCGTGAGCGTCTTCGGGAGGGTGACGGACATCGCTATCGGTCTCATGGTTCTTCTGTTCGTCCTCTACTATCTGCTTGTGGACGGTCCGGCCCTGGTGTCGTGGCTGCGGGCCGTTTCACCGTTCCGGGTGTCGACGTTCGACCGCCTCTATGACCGGATCGACCGGCTCATGTACGCGGTTCTGTTCGGGAATCTCTTGGTCGGTATCGTCCAGGGTGTACTCGTCGGGATCGGCTTCGCCGTCCTCGGGGTACCGAACGCGATCTTCTGGACGATAGTGACGGCCGTACTGTCGTTGTTGCCGGTTATCGGTGCGTTCATCGTCTGGGTTCCCGCAGTCGGATATCTCTTCGTGATCGATCGGCCGGTGATCGCCGTGGTGTTGCTCGCCTACGGTACGCTCGTCGTGAGCCTCTCCGACAACTATCTTCGCCCGGTGATCGGGGGGCGCGAAGCACAACTCAATCCCGGCGTGTTCATCGTCGGAATCTTCGGCGGCCTCGCGGTGTTCGGGTTCATGGGGGTCTTCTTCGGTCCAGTCGTCCTCGGACTCCTCATCGTTCTCGTCGAGATCTTCGCCGAGTACCGAAACCCGGTCGGTCCGGCGGGATGATTTTTCTACCGTGTCACTGGGGGATACCGCCGAAGGTATATCTCATTGATATCTCGACGTACGCTCATCCCTGTCACGGAAGATCCAACTCTCTATTCGACTCCAAACCAAGCGAGCGGCTTCATTGCAATCGGATGCGCACAGAGAGTCCTCCTCAGTGTGTGATGATAACTCTGAGGAATCGTTTATAGAGGAAATCGCTTCCAGCAAGTGGTCTCCGAAACGAGCAATCAGATCTAGTAGAATGAGACCAAACCCGAGTGACTGTTGTAACCCTTCTAGATTACTGTTGGGTAGTCGTCCGCCCACGGCCGGCGGCGCTCGATCGCGTCGCTGGCTGTCAGTATGGTCGTTTCTTCAAACCGGGAGCCGATGATCTGCGCGCCGAGTGGAAGGCCATCGGCGGAGAACCCCGCGGGGATGAACGCAGCGGGATGACCGGTGAGGTTGAACCGCCAAGTAAGGAAGGTCTCTAAATCCGATGCTGGCGCCGTCCTGTCGATGGTCCTCGGCGCACACGCTCCCTTCTCGAACGGCGGTGCGGCGAGCGTCGGCGTGAACAATAGGTCGTACTCGTCGAGAAGGCTTCGAATACCTTCGTAGGCACGGGACCGGAGTACGTTCGCCTGGTGATACTCCAGAGCGCTGTACTCGTAGCCGTTGTCCGGTAGGGATAACGAACGACGTGCTGGGCGGTTCGCCATGAACGCGGCATACTAGCCGTGACCTATTCGATCCGAATTGGACTTGTAAACGAACCTGGTCTCGTTCGGCTCGTCGTTCCCGAGATGAGTTTTCGTTCGGTGATGTAGTAGTCCGACCTGACCGAGCAACCGTTTTACTGAGGTCTTCTCGTGGTAGACCTCCGCTTTGTGACCGTATCGGTCGAGCCGCGCTCGGGGATTGTTCGAGCAGATGCTGACTAACGAACGCCCGTTCTCTCACCACTCCGGCGAGATGAACGCGACCCCGTGCACTGTCGAGCAACTGCTTGGTCTTCCGACGAGTGTCACTCGCAAGAACCAGGTGCACACCTTACCAGCGGGACTACATGCCGATCAACTGCTTTTTCGGTTGAAGTACGAAGGCGGTCAGGTCCAGACGAGGAGCCGCTGTCGGATCGACCTGAGTGCTCGGTTGAGGAGAAGCCCGATCACCATGATGGTGAAGATCGCAGCATAGACTTGCGGAGCCTCGAAGTTTCGAACCCCCTGGATCTCGAGGTACCCGAGGCCACCGCCGCCTGCGACCATCTCGAAGATGAATGTGATGATAAGCGAGATCGGGAGAGCGATTTCGATGCCGGTGAGGATCCCAGGAGCCGATGCCGGCATGACTACCTTCCACAGGAGGCCCCGTTCAGACGTCCCCATCATTCGCGCTGACCTGAGCAGGTTCTCCTTGACGGTTTGCGTACTGTCCCGCGCGTTGACGGCGATAGGCCAGAAAGAGCCCAGTGCCACCAGAAGGATCTTCGAAACGTCGCCGATGCCGAACCACAGTACGAACACCGGAATCAGTGCGATTATCGGGACGGGATACCCGACGGCGATGATCGGGTTGAAGAACCATCCAGTGATCCGTGACCGTGCCGACAGAACGCCCACCGGAACACCGACCACGATAGCGATGAGTAACCCGGCGAACGCCCGCCGGAGCGTGAGGTATGCTTGATAGAGAAGGTTACCGGAGACCAGCTGGTCGTAGAGAACCGACAGTACGTCCGAGAGTGCTGGAAGGAAGTACGGATACACCAGCCCCAGCTGCGTCACGAGTTCCCACAGAATCAACAGGAGTACCAGGGAGTATATCGACTTTCCAGCCGAGATGAGGGAGTCGACGACGGTTCGCCCACCGGTGTCCGATGAACCCGTTATATCCATACGACGAACCTCTCTTTGAGTCCCTCGAACCCACGAACAGCGACGTACGCCGTTATCGAGATTATGACGATGACGGCGAACATCGGCCGGTAGTTCCCGATCTGTCCGTAGGCGAGTATCTGTGACCCGACGCCGCTGTTCGCAGCGATGAACTCCGCACTCACCAACGCGATGAAGGCGAACGGGATCGCCTGTCGAATACCCGTTAGTATCTCGGGGATCGTCTCCGGGATGAGGACTTTCCAGGTAACCCTCCATCCGTCGGTGCCCATCATCTGGGCGGACCGAATGAGGTTCTGGTCCACGTCTTGTGCCGCGTTGTAACTGTTCAATACGATCGGTAGCAAGCATGCCAAGAACACGATGAGGATCGCTGCCTCCGTCCCAACACCCAACCAGAGGAGGGCAAGCGGGACGAGCGCCGTTTTCGGGATCGGGTACAGCAGTGTGAGGAAGATATCGAAGAAGTTCTCGACCCGGTCCGATTGGGCCATTCCGACACCGAGCAGTACGCCCACGACGATACTCGCTCCGAGCCCCAAAGCGACGCGAACGAGTGAGATCGTTAGGTGAGGGATGATCTCGCCAGTGGTTAGCAGTGTGACGGCGGTTCCCGCTACGTCGGTCATCGGGGGTAAAACCGATCTCGGGACGACAGTACCGCTGACGTACTCCCAGAGTCCTGCGACTATCACGAGCGGGAGCCATTCGACGACGAACCGAACGATGGGACGCACCAGCGGTGGGAACGAGTCGAGGAGGCGTTGGTCGAACGTGGTGTTTTGATGTGACATCGTCGTGGTTACCGCTGGTTTCGTGTCTCCTCGTGGAGGAGCTGCCAGACCTCGTTCCGATGGCTCGTGAACTCATCCGACGTGACGATCGCTTCGCGGTCCCGTGTCCGGTCGATATCGATGGCGAGCGTCTCCTTTTCGGTTCCGGGGTGTCGGGTCATCACCATCACCTTCTCCGAGAGATAGACCGCTTCCTCGACGTCGTGAGTGATGAAGATGACCGTCTTTTCGACTTCTCGCCAGATGTCGAGCAGGTGGTCCTGTAACGACTCTCGAAGCGGCTGGTCGAGTGCGCCGAACGGCTCGTCCATCAACAGGATCTCGGGGTCGTAAGCGAGCGTGCGAGCGAGCGCAACACGTTGTTTCATCCCGCCCGAGAGTTCCTTGGGATACTTGTCCTCGGACCCGCTGAGTCCCATCATGTCGATGAATCGCTGTGCCGTCGACCGTCGCTCTTCCTTGGACATGTTCTGTTCTTCGAGCCCGTAAGTTACGTTCTTGATCACCGTCCGCCAGGGGAACAGTGCATAGTCCTGAAACACCACTCCACGGTCGGTTCCCGGACCCTGAATTCCGCTGCCGTCGACCGTGATCTCGCCCTTCGTTGGGTTCAAAAAGCCTGCAATGAGGTACAACAACGTGCTCTTTCCACATCCACTTGGCCCGACGACGGTGAGAAACTCACCCCCCGCTGTCTCAAAGGAGAGGTCCTCGATAGCCGTGGTGCGCTCGTTCTCCGAGCGATAGACCTTCTGAAGATCCGAGACAGTAACGTGTCCACTTACCATACAATGCAGTAGCACACATGAATATAATAACTTTTGGTTAGCTATCGGATCGTTCTCCGAGTGTGAGATGACCTCTATATCCGGGACGAAGCGATCCGCTAACTATTACTAACAAAGATGAAATATAGGGATAGGTTTTTATGGATGGGTTCGTGTTGTCTCTGTGTGCCAGCAAGTAGCAATACCAGACGACAGTTTCTTAAGTCCGGAGTCGTAGCCACCGCCGGGCTCAGTGCGCTTTCCGGGTGTACGGGAGTAGGCGGAGTGGGAGGTGGCGGCACGCCGTCACTGAATCTCGCGTATACGGTTCCGGTCGAGAACGTATCATCCCTGATGGCGATCCCGGAGATACGGGACCAGATGGAAAACCTCGGAAGCGACTACGAGCTTTCCGTCTCTCGGAATTCGGCGACACCGGATACGCTGAATCAGATGTCCGCCGGCGAGGTCGATATCGGTCTTCTCTCTTCGGTGAGTTATGCCAACGCCGTAGCACAGGACGCCGTCCCCGGCGGGATCAAGCTCGTCGCGACGGATTTCTGGGACGCTCACCCGGACAACTATGGCTTCACGACGTACTCGTTACCGGACTCCAACATCACCAGCCCCCAGGACATGAGAGGTGCAACCGTCGCGACCAACGGCTTGGGGACGGGGACACACGCCGTGTACGTGAAGATGTTCCAGAAAGTCGGTCTCACTCCGGGCCAGAACGTCGAAGTCGTCGAGCTCGGCTTCCCGAACATGACCGCCGCACTAGAGGAGGGGCGCATCGACGTCGGGCTTTACGCGGCCCTGTTCGCGCCACAGGCACGCAACAAGAACTTCAACGTCGTATTCGACAGCCACGACGTCTGGAAACAGTATCCGTTCGCGTACCTGGCCGCACGGAACAGAACGATAGAGAACAACCAGGACGCGCTCAATGCGTGGGGTCAGGATTACGTCCGCCTCCTCGATTACATCCAGAAGAACCGCTCGAAAGTCGTCTCCTGGGCTTCCGAGCAGTTCGATATCGAACAGAGCACGATCGACGCGTTCTTCCTCACGAAAAACGACTACTACCGAGAGGATCCGGTCACCGATATCCAGCGTATGCAGACGGTGATCGACAATCTCGTTAGTCTGGGCATGATCGATAGCGGATTCAACGTGGGCGAACACATCACGAATCAGTTCGTGAAGTCGTGAACGGCGACTTCGTGTTCGAATGATCTCTTCTCCACGGAGGACGTTCGTATCGAACCCGACCGAATCACGCCCTCCTAATACGTTTCCGTGGGAATCTCACGAAGGACGAGGTGTCAAACCGAGAGCGCCCGCTCGATGCTGGCTCGTATCTGTGGTGGGTGTGGGAAATAGTAATCCTCCATGGAGAGGAGTGGAACGGGCGTGTCGAAGCCCGTAACGCGTTCGACCGGTGCTTCGAGATACATCAGCGCCTCGTCGTTGATGCACGCGACGATGTCGCTCCCGACACCACCGCTTCGGGGACCCTCGTGAACGACGACCGCTCGACCCGTTTTCTGTACCGACTCGACGACGGTTTCGGTGTCCATCGGTGAGATGGTCCGGAGGTCTATCACCTCCGCGTCGGCGTCGAGGTTTTCGGTCGCTTCGAGCGTCGGTGGCATCATCGCCCCCCATGCTATCACGGTGACGTCCGAGCCTTCCGTGCGGACGACCGCCTCGTCGAGCGGGACGGTGTAATCGCCCTCGGGAACGTCCTCTCGGAACGACCGGTAGAGGCGCTTCGGCTCCATGAACAACACCGGGTCGGGGTCGCGGATCGCGCTCGTGAGTAATCCCTTGGTGTCGGCGGGCGTGCTCGGGGCGACGACCCGTAGACCGGGAACGTGTGCATAACTCCCTTCGAGACTCTCCGAGTGGTGTTCGAGTGCACGAACACCCGCCCCATACGGCATCCGCACGACCATCGAAGCACTCAACTCCCCCCGTGTTCGCCAGCGAATACGACTCGCGTTCGTGACGAGCTGGTCGAACGCCGGCGGAAGGAACCCTGAAAACTGGATCTCCGCGACCGGTCGGTAGCCGTACATCGCCAACCCCGTCGCACCACCAACGATCGCGATCTCCGAAAGAGGTGTATCGACAACACGGTCGCTTCCGAAGGCATCGAGCAACTCGTCGGTCGCCCGGAAGACGCCACCGCTCTTGGCAACGTCCTCGCCAAAGACGAGAACGCGCTCGTCCGCCGCCATTTCCGTGTGCAATGCGTCGTTGACGGCTTCGACGATGTTTGCCTGCATTGGTTACCCCTTCGGCCGCTGTTCGATATAATCGTACATCTCCGGACGTTCCTCGAGCAGTGCTTTGTACTCCGCAAGCTGTCGCTGGAGTTCCGGTGGTAGTTTCTCGTAGACGTACCGAAACACGTCGTCGATGCTTCGTTCTTCGAACTCGTTTGCGGTCCGTAGGGCCGCGTCGAACTCGTCTTCGGCCTCTGCCACGACGGCGTCGTGGTCGATACCACTCCAGAGGTCCTCGGCTTCGAGGAAGGACTGGTAGCGCTCGATGGGGTCGTTTTCCTCCCACGCAGCCTCCTCTTCCTCGTCACGATACCGGGTTGGGTCGTCGCTGGTCGTGTGGGCGTCCAGTCGGTACGTGACGGATTCGACGAAGACGGGCTCTCCACGGCGGACGTGCTCACGAGCGTTTGCCACAGCGTCGTAAACGGCGAGGACATCCTGACCATCGACGCGAATGGCGTCGATACCGTACGCAAGCGCCTTCTGGGCGATGGTGGTCGCCTTGGTCTGCTTCGAGAACGGCATCGAGATCGCGTACTGATTGTTCTGACAGAAAAACAGCACAGGGAGTTCGAGCGCGCCGGCGAGGTTCAGGGCTTCGTGTGTCCCGCCGGTACTCGTCGCGCCGTCGCCGAAGTAGGCCATCGAAACAGTATCCTCCCCCTCGATGTCTATTCCCCACGCGGTACCCGTAGCCAGCGGGAGGTGTGAGCCGATCGAGATGGCGATCTGGGAGTTGTGTTCCGCAAACGAGCGCTGTGCCGCTTCGAGGCCGCGCCAGAAGAGGATCATGTCCGTCATCGACACACCACGAATGAACATGGCCGTCCAAGCGCGACCGAGGAACATCCAGTCGTCGGGCTGTAGGGTGTAGGCACTACCGACGATGCTGGCCTCCTGACCACGATTCGATCCGAACGTGCCCAGTTCACCACGGCGTTGCATCTGGACCATGCGGCGATTGAAGACGCGGCTCGTCACCATCCACCGATAGAGGTCACGGAACGACTCCGGGTCCAACGCCGGAATCGCGTCCTTCTCGTACGTTCCATCGGGCGTGACGAGTTGATGTGTCGGCACGTCCACGTTCGACTGTGAGAGGTACTTGACCTCGCCTCCGTACTCCGCTGGTTCCGGGGGGATAGGGGGGTCGGTCGATCGTTTGTTAGCCATTCGACGTTGCACATTGTCTTTAGCAACTAATAAAACCGAGGGGAGATCGAAGTCGAGCGAATCAGTACACATCAGGGACCGTCTCGCCGAATGCGGTCGTTTTGCACGCAACGTATACGTAGTATTGTTGACAGAATGGCAGAGTGTACAACGAATGCTGAGCATTCCGGAGCCGGTAGACGAGGTGTTTGCCTACTTTCGGATATCGACGGGATCAGTGCCTCCTACTCCGAGTGTGAGTCGGGGACAATCTTCATTAGTTCGGCCGGAACAGTGGCAGTATGCATGTCGTGATAATCGGTGGTGCGAGCAGGATCGGATCCACTGTCGGGTATACCTTGTCCGGGATGGATCCGGACGTCGAGGTCACGCTCGTCGATATCGATGAGGATGCAGCATGGGCCCACGCCACGGATATCTCCCATGCAAAATACCACTTTTCGGGAACGCTCGAACGGGTGTCGAACTCCGCAACCGACGTGGGGGGAGCGGTCCGGTCGACGACTCCAGCCGGACTAGAGGGGCTCGATCCCGACCTTCTCGTGTTCAATGCCGCCGCACCACGACCAGAAGAGGCGACCGACCGCGGTGCCCGGGAGGCCGAACTAGATCGCAACCTCGAAATCGTCGATACCGTTGCTGACCAGCTCCGGGATCTCGAGCCGGTTCCCGTACTCGTCGTGACCAACCCCGTCGACCGTCTCACGTACCGGTTTTGGTCGGTACTCGATTGGCCGCGAGCGAGATTCATAGGCTACTCGCTCTCCGAGATGGCCCGGGCTGCGGACGTTGTGGGGAGGAAGTTGGGTGAAGCGGGGCAAAACGTTCACTGTCCGATAATGGGCGAGCATGGGGAGCACATCGTTCCCGTGTTCTCTCATGCTCGTGTCGACGGGGAGCCGGTCGAGATCCCCGAGAGCGAGTACGCGGACATCCGAGAGTACATACGTGACATTCCGTTCGAGATCGCGGAAAGCCGAGGTGTGCAAGAGACATCCCGATGGGTGACCAGTGCCGGCGTTACCCGTGTGATCCGGACCATAGCGGCTGGCGAGAACGAGACTCCGATCTGTTTGTCGACGCCGTTGGCTGGAGAGTACGGCCTCAGAGACGTTTGTCTCAGCGTTCCAGTTACGTTGGATGAGAACGGTGTCGCCGAGATCCACGACTGGGAGTTATCGCGGAGCGAGCGTCGAGAGTTGGCCACGGCGTACGAAGCGGTACGGGCCGATGTGGACGGGATGTGACGAGCACTCCCCGCTGTGAGAAGGAGGACCCACTCCAAGAATCCGTATCGGGTCATCTGTGATCGCTACTGAAGCGGATCCGCTGCGATGATGGTGTTGAGCTACCCCACTCTCCATCGGATTCGGCAGGGAAGAATGGGAAACACCAGCCAACCTGGTATCGACCACACGAAACAGTAGCAGGGCGCGTTCGTCTTCTCGACCGACGAAGGGTCGTTGGCTGGTCTCCAGTATCCAAACACAGACGACCGACCGTTCCAGAGACGGCAAAGCCGTCAGATCCACTTGGTTTGCGTTCGACGAGAGCGCTAACTCGCCTCGCGGTAGCGACAGTCGTGTTATCAATGGCCATCCCGTGTCCGATATAATCGAACAGAAATCGGGAGCTGGCGCTACGACGTTCTGCATATAGAAACCCGAACGGTCCAGCATCTTAGGGGTAACATACATATGCATATTATATCCGGCGAAATGGACCGCTTATCTAAAGGAAAATTGTTGAAGGTGTACCACACGTGTTACCACCAACCGTACTGCATCCACCACGTAGAAATTCTTTCCGAAATATTCGAACACGCTTACCGAACGGAATCGGGAATCGTTCACTTCATGTCCGAGCGAGCGTCGACCCGGAGTCGAACACTGTACCACGTCGAACCCAACGAAGTCGTTCCATCAGGCAAACGAATAGAGAGATAGCTCGGTGTACGTGGATGAGGCTACAATCGGTATTTCACTCACAAAGTTTCGTTCGTTGATGTCAAAATAAAGAATGTCAGTTCGTCCCGAGCAACAACCGGCGACCTGGAAGCCGACTGTAACACGAGCGGGCTATCTGCGAAAGAGAACTCACTCGAATCGTCCGCCACAGAACGACTGACTGTAACGGTATGTCGATACAACCAGCACTGTTTCTCAGCACTGAGCGTGTCTCGCCTCGCAGGGAAGCCTGGACGAAATGAGCTCTGCGTGTCCTTTCTTCATGGTCGTCGTAGAAGCTCCTCCGTTCGTCCTTGCTACGATCCCTCCAAAGTATCGTCAGATGGGTGTCCTCTTCCTCGATTTTTCAGACTGCTTGTCCGATTCTAGCAGCCGGCAGTGGTCTGGTGTCAACAATGCTAAGATATATTTATACATGACCGCTGGTAGCTAGTAGCGTGATTGAGGATGTCACTCGATCACACGCGCTAGCAGCCAGATGGAGACAACAATGTCAACAGAAAAAATGGAACTCCCATCCGAGGACTGGATAGGTTTTTTCAAGAATCACTTTGGACCGTCGATGATGTGGGCCCTCCTCGGGATCGGCTCAAGTCATATCGTTCTTGCACCGACGTTCGGGGCGTCCTTCGGGCTCTTCGCCATCTGGGCCATCTCCTTCATCTTTCTCGTGAAATACGGCGCTTGGGCACTGGGGATCAGATACAACTACACCGTCGGAAAGGACCTCATCGCGGGATACAAGGACCTACCGGGACCGGGAAACTGGGCACTGTGGGCCTCCGCATTCGTGGTTCTCATCGCGGTCGTATTGAACACGGCCGCGGTGGGGATGGCCGGAGCCGCCGTCGTCGCGGCCCTCTCTTCGGTCGGTCAACTCGGCGCGTTCATCGTCATCGTCGTCGTCTCGACGCTTCTGGTCGCGGGAACGAACTACACCTTTCTGGAGCGGTTCCTGTTCCTTTTCATCGTGCTATTCGTCTTTCTCATGGTTCTCAGCTTGTTAGTAGGGCTACCTTCGATGGCCGTCGTCACGGAGACAACGTTCGCCGTTCCCGCCCTCCTCGAATCACCGTTCCTCCCGGTCTTCGCCGCCGCGGCCGGTCTCACCCCGACGCTCATCAACAGCAGTCTCTTCCTTAGCTCGTGGAGCCTGACGAAGAATCAGGGTGCGCGTCACGATGACGTCGAGGACAGTCAAGCGAGCGAGTACGAGGACTATATTTCAGCGTGGCTAAAGACGGGGCTGAAGGACTTCCGAATCGGGTATCTCCTCAGCTACCTTCTGATGGTGATTCTCGCCACTCTGGCCGCGAGCGTTCTCTACCCGGGCTTGCCCGAAGGGGACATTGCAGCCGCTCTCGGGGAGATATTCGGCGAATCCTTCGGGCAGTGGGCGTTCTATGTCATGATGGTCGGCGCGTTCGCTGCGCTTTGGTCGACGGTCATCGCGTCGCTTGACGGAGGCGCTAGAGTGTTCGTGAATATCCTGTCCGAACTTGAGATAGACGTTGCACCCGACCGGACGAGACGGCTACTCGTCGTCCTCTTCGCTCTGCTAAGCGCGGTCCCTGTCGTCGTTCTCGGACAGACACCCACCGTGTTGATCGTCGCGTTCGGGACAGCCGGACTCCTCATAGAGGTCTTCATCTATCCGGCCAACCTGTATCTCGTCTACAATCACGTGCCGGAGAAGTTCCGTCCGAGCAGCGGATGGCTGGCGTATTACATCGTCGCGATCGTCTGTTTCGTCGGTCTGGCGGTCCTGGGCGGTCTCTCACAGGTGGGAATCCTCTGACGTGAGCCTCTGCAGTTTCGCACCGGCTGTTCCCTTTCGAACGCTTCGGCGGCGGAGTAGGGTAGTTTCGACCGGAACCGCTCATACCATCGGGCGGTGAATCGAAGCCATTCGAACCATCGTCTTCCGAACTGCGACGCCGATGCTCTCCGGTCGCTCGACGGCTTGGCTCCAGTCAATGTGGCCGCCGAGAGCGGGAACCATCGATACTTCTGGCATGACACTTTACAAGCAGGTATTTCTGGAATCGGATTACTCGTCGTCTCGACCCGTTACGTGGATACTTCCCTCAGCATCGGCCGAATCGTGTCACTGCTCGGTCGCGGCTACAGAACCGTCTCCAAGGCGATCAGCGACGAAAGAGAGTGATTTTGGCTTCGTAGTCCGTGGAGTTCACAGCGGCAACCAATGAGTACCGCGTTGTCGCTAGGAGCAACTACACACGACGTGGTTCGTACTTAGCGGATGGAGGGAGTTACGTTGAGGGGCTCTGCGTGGGCTCCCATCGGAATATTGACCGCGTTCTCGAAGTCGTTCTTGTCGTCGCAGAGCATCTTTCCAGTCGTCTTCAGCGCCCGCAGGTCGATGAGGATCACTCCGATCACGGGGAGAACGATCTCACCCCAGACGAGCAAGTAGAGGGAGTCAGCGATCTCGTAGTAGGTACAGGGGGTGGCTTCCGCGATATCCTTTTCCTCACCTTCCAGACAGTGCCATACGAAGCACCCGTCGTTGAGGTAGATGTGTTCGTATATGCTGTTGTCGCTGTAGGTGTACTTTACTCGCTTTCCCGTCAGCTCGTTCGTTCTCCCGTGGAGCTCGGCCGAGTCGGTGAACGGCTCATCGATGGTCGCAGACCGGACCTCGTACTCACCCGCTGACAACGACTCATCGGCCATCGCGTTTTCGAGCAGCAACGTCGGCATTTCTTCCTTCGAGGAAGGGATGGTGGCGGTAACCGCCGTTGCGACTCCCCGTTCGAAATCAAGCGACAGCGAGACAGACGTTCTCTCCTCGTCCGTTTTCATGAAGTCTACGAAGTATATCTCCTCCCTCGGTAGCGTCGCATTGTAACTCCCTTCTGCGCTTTCTTCCCCTCCGGTACCACCCATGACAGTCCATTTCAGCGTCTCACCGTCGATGAACTCGTATCTCACCGACGAGTCGTCTTCGAAGTTGAGGGTGAACTCCCTTCCCGAGAGCGAATCAGTGGCCTCCATCCGATTCGCACCGTAGCCTTCGGCTATATCGCCCATCGGCACCCAGTTTGATGAACCAGTCATGCTATCGTACACTCGGGTAGAGAGAACGATCATATATAAAACTATCCTTCATACGAACGTCGTTGAGTCCAGAGATCGTTCGTTTCCCGACTGATCTGACCAGAGTTTGCACGACGTAGCCGGAATAGCCGCCCGAGTCGTGCTGCCCGACGGTCGTCGGGTAGCCCACACTGTCGACGAGAAGTTCCGTTTCGATGCGGTCACAACGTTTCTCGGGTTCCGAAAGGGATGCGTCGGCAGAGCGCGACTCACCAGCACGAGCCCCGAACACACGTAAACCGTCTCGACCACGAGTGGTTCGGTGAATGCCACCGGTCGTAATCCCTTCGGCTACAATTGCCCTAGTGTTTAATCTCCCTGGATACGTCTGTCGTCCACGAACGACTGGACCGGATCCTGTCGATTCGTACGGAATCGCTACCGGGTTTTGAACCTCCCTTCGAATCGTTGCCAAGGACGAATGTCCGAATCGGTACTCGGATTCTGAGAGAGACGGTAGCGAACCCGCGCTCACCTCATCCTACATACCACTACAGGAAACCTTAATGTTCTCCGTCCAGATTCGTCCAGCATGAACGAAGAAGGCGACAACATCATCAAAACCACGGCAAGATCCCTCGACTTATTGAATGCAATAAAAGACAGTGGAGGGGCTACTGTAGCGGAGCTAGAAGCGCAAAGCGACCTGAATAGAAGCACGATATACAAACACCTCAATACGATGGTTGAGATGGGATATCTCACTACCAGAGGTGATGAATACTTCCCAGGCTACGAACTCTTTCACCTGGGTGAGTTCGTGAAGAAGCGCGTGGTCAACTATCGAAGGATCAAGCGTAAAACGGACGAACTGAAGGAGACGCTACCGGAGCAGGTCGAATACGGACTGGAATCGAACGGACTTATCGTCGGATATCTACCGTCCACGGAGTACGACTCGGGTCTGTTTCGGGACCTCACGGAGGATGGCAAGAAAAACGTCGTCGACTATGCGGGGAGCAAGGCCTTCATGCATTCCAATGCGCTGGGCAAAGCGCTATTAGCACAAAAGAGCGATGGGGAGATCGAGGAGATAATTGCGAGATATGGTCTTCCAGAACAGGCCAAGAAGACCGTCACATCACCCGACGAACTGTTTAGGGACATCGATGTGATCAGAGAGCAGGGGTACGCGACCACCGACGAAGAATGGGACAACGGGCTGAGAGAAGTCGGGATAGTCGTCGAACCCACAGAAGGGGTCGTGCTCGGTGGATTCAACGTGTTCGGACCGGTGTACAAGATCGACGACCGTCGGTTGAACGAGGAGCTGCCAAGAGTACTGAGAGAGTACGTGGCCGAGTTGGAGGAGGATATCGTCGAAGATTGGGAACAAAGCGAATGAGCTGCGGATTCGACTAGTGTCTTCCCGAGTTACTCCTATCTACCCGCTCTCATGGTCCGGTACGTCCTGATTCCGAATGGCGTGTTGCGGTGGAACGTCGATCGCGGGGCTTTCTTCGAAGAAGTTCGTCGGCTGGAGTTTGAAACTATAGACCTGAGCCGGAAGGATCGGCCAATCTTCCGGCCGTGTGACGTGGTTCATCCCGAGCGTATACCAGAGCACGATGTCTTCCTCTTCGAGGTTTCGGTCCGCTTCGGTCCATTCGGGAAGCCCGGCCCCACCAGGGTGTTGATTCGGGTAATCGCCGGCCGGGAAACGCTCGCTCTCCCGGAACGGCGTCGCCCAGAGATGATACTTGATGAACCCGGACCGTTTCATAACACTCGAATCGGACTTCATGGGTGCCTTGACGTTTCCGCTGGGCATCAAGCGATAGCTAGTCGGTCTGTTGAGCCGATTGGTTTCTTGTGCATTGACGATCTGCCAGTATCGGCCGTTCAAGGGATCGATCAGGTCTTTCGCTTCCCCCTCGGATGTGATCTTTTCACGATCGGCGTAGTACGCGTTTCCACCCGGGTTGAGTGTCTCCTCGTCTACCTCCCCCATCGGATCAAGTCCTTCGGGACCGCTCGGCACTGGCTGATTTTCGACCCGGTAGAGCGAGTTCGGCCCATCGTCGATGTTCATGTCGAGTCGGAAGTTGAAGAAGTGCTGGTGGATGGGGCCAGCGAGCTGTGGGGCTACGAGTTCTTTGTATCCGGACGGGTCCTCGTCGGCACCCACTGCGCTCACGCTGTTGATCCCGGTCAAACGAACTTCCACTTCGATCGAGGCGTCCTGATAGAAATACCAGTTGAAGATATAATCGTAGTTCCCGACGGCTGCAACGAACGAGACGACGAGCCGTCGCCGTCGTCTGACCTCGCTGGAGTCGGTACGCCAGTCACTCCGTTCCCAAAGCGTACCGTTGTCCTCTTCGTGGAGACAAATAGCGTTCTCCAAGATGTTTACCTCTCCGTTGACGGTGTTCATAGCGGCATCCCAATAATGCATTTCACCCAGGCAATCACATCCGTTCGAGAGGGATTTGGCGAGACGACCAATGTTGTACTCCCCGATATCCATCACTCCTTTGAAACGGTCGTTGACCTCCGGGTCGCCATAGGGAACGGACATCTCCGCACAGGAGGCCCTGTCGATGATCGACCGGACTTCACCCTCGTCTTCGTATCCGATGTTGTGGAGGACGAGTCCCTCACGTTGAGTCCAGCCGACCCGCATGTGCCAACCCTGCCACTCTAGCTTGCGACCGTTGACTTCCCAGCTAGGGCCGCCGGGCTGGTCGACGTTGTATGCAGTTACGTCGTCCCGGAACTCGACGTCGTCTTCCCGATAGGCCATTTCCTCGGGCGGGAACGGGCTATTGTCATCCGGTGGTCCATAGTCCACAACCTTCACGACGTCCATTCGATCCAGATCGACGAACGTGTGGAGTCCAGTAACCGGCCGTGAGTAGCCCTCGTCGCCGTCCTCCCCGCTCGACCGCAAGTACGTCAACCCATGTGCCAATCGCTTCGACCGGTCTACGTCTTCGGGTATGAACTCGTAGCCAGCCGCCCAGGGGTCGACCATACCGAGTCCGGGGTCTTCGACGCCCCGCTCTCTCAGGGCATCTCGCCATTCCTCATTGGATTTCACCGTCTCCTCACAGGCCACGAACTCCTCGATGGTGAGGGAGGGTTGAACCCCCTCCATGTGGTTCCAAGAATCGACCGAGTCCTCCGTGAGGGAGACTATCGCTTCGACCGTTTTGCGATCCGAGCTGTCACGGATGACGATGCGTGCTTTCCGCTCCGGTTCTTGGTTCTCGTTCTCGTACGCAGCAAGGGCCTCCTTACTGGGTTCCGAGAGTTCTATCTTGATATAGCGGCTTTCCTCGCCGATGGCTTTCTCGCCCGTCAGTATCGAAACTGCTCCATCGATCTCCTCTCCCGTGAGCGGGTCTAGCGGGTGGTGTTCTGATGACCGCTGGCCTTGCACCATATGTTTTTGACCGTCAGCGTATGGTATATATGTTTCCCTCAACCCAGCATCGACCGCCACCCACGGTAGTTCTAGGACGACGAATGTTCCATTCTGGAATGCCTGAACTGCTCGGGGAACGCTGGTTGTCGAGGCGGAGTATCCCCCGAAAAACGTGCTTCAGCATTTCACAGCCAGGTTCGTGATGTGTTCGTCTTTGTAACTGAAACGCGCTCGGGTAGTGCGTGAACTCGTCCTTCGGAACGCCTCGATGGGCAAGAGACACGAGTCAGTGGTGTTACCGTGACTGTCGTAGGTATTCGCATGAACTTCATCGTCGATGTACTCGTTGTCCAGGTGAGTGACTGCTCGCAGCGAAACTGCTCATCGTCCAGCGGATCGTATGCTCGGAACCGATTCGTGTAGACCGCAGTGATTCCTTTTAGCGGGCCAAGAAACGAGTCCGAGTCGCTGATCCGTCCACTGGTTTGACCGGGTCACGTACCACTTTCCGGCCCCGCGGTCGATGAGGACGAAAGCAGATCCGCGGTATTCCCCACCGAATTCGGTACAGCCGACGGAAACATCCTACCGGGAGATACTTCCGAGTCGCCCCTGCCCGCTACCCTTTCGCGGTCGCACCACGAACGATCTCTCCACAAAATCGATCAGTGACTCCGAGTCCCACTGTGCCGAGGAACCTCAGTCCGTTTGGAGCCGTCGAGCAGTGACGGGCTATCTCGAAATAATAGACAGGAGAGAGCGATTGTAACAGGAATATGACCGTCATTCTAAGAGCGTAATCTATCATATTGAGATCATCGGGACCCGTTTGCGTGGTATACTGTGTCGATTCGATCGACACGAGAACGGTGCCGATAAGTCAGGACACGTCGAGAGTACGACCGAATGGCGAAGAAGTGTCAGTTGCGGTACTGACGGTGGTCGAGTCGATGCCGCGCCGCCCGAGTGCCGTAGGGCGGTCGCTACCGATAGGGACCAACGACCAGTGGATTTAAGTGTGTGGAATATGCTGGTAACGTATAGCACGACAATGTCCGACAAGAAATCGGAGCTTCGAAGTGGACAGTTAGGGTTCTGGACGGCGGTAGCCGTGGGGTTCGGGATGGTTACGTCATCGACTACCCTATACGTGGCGGGAAATACGGTCGGCCAGATCGGGTCCGGACTGATAATAAGTATGCTGATAGCATTCGTATTCATGATACTGGCTGCTCTGGGCCTCTCAGAGCTCTCGACGATGTACCCCGTCGCAGGTAGCTTTACCACATACGCAAAGAACGCCTTCGGGTCCAGCGCTGGTGTGGCGATAGGATTGATATATTGGCTGGTGTTCGTCGCTCTCGCATCCGAGGCCAACATCGTTGGACACATTCTGAATTACGTGTTCCCGGGATTCCTCCCGTGGCAAGTGTGGGGGACGCTGTTGGTCGTTCTATTCGTAGGAGTCAATATTCTCGGGATCAACTGGGTAGGGAAAACAGCGGCTGTATTGTTGGGATTACTCGCAGGGGTGATCGTGCTACTCTCGCTTCTGCAGATAGGAGGGTTCGGGGCCGCACAGTTCGATCCGTCCGAGCTAACCTGGACCCAAGCAGGGTGGAGCCCTATCCTGTCCTTCGTGCCCTTCGCCGTCTGGCTGTTCGTGGGATGGGAAGTTCTCGGTCCGCTCGCAGAGGAGGTGGAAGACGCCGAGAACACCCTGCCCAAAGCCATGATCACGGTCGTCGTCTTGGTTTTCCTAGTTCGGGTTCCGTTCATTATCGCAATGGACGGTTCTGTGGGTGCTGACGCGCTAGCTCAGTCGCCGTTCCCCCAAGTGGTCGCGTTCGAAGCCTTCTTCGGTGCAACGGGGATGTGGATAATGGCGATCATCAGCTTTCTGGCAACCGGCGCGACTTTCAACGCGGTTCTAGCGGGCACGTCACGGCAACTCTGGAATCTGGGACGAGAGGGCTACTTACCAGGGGTGCTGGGACATCTAAATCCACGATTCAAAACTCCGGACGTCGCGTTAGCTCTAACTGGAGCGATCGTTTTGGTTCTGCTGTGGGCCGTGACGCTCCCGACCGTGCTCATTAATGCAAGCGCCAATCTATTCATCATCGTCTATATTACGGTGTCAGCATGTGTGATCGTGCTCAGATACAAGAAACCGGACCAGGAGCGGCCCTTCTATGCAGGTGGTCCCGAAGCGCTCCCGGCCGTCTCCGTCGTGGGAATCATCGGCCTCACTCTTGCGTTGCTCTATTCCGGCAACAGGGTACTCGTCGTCACTCTCGCGGTTGTAGTCGTTGTACTCGTCATTTCGTACGTCACGACGAGGTTCTCGACACGAGACCGTCAGAACACGGGCGTCGAAGGAGAATAAGAGCTCCCCGGCCCTCTTCGTTCGGTCCGCTACCGATGATGTTCAACAGATCCGTCTCCGAGGAGTTGCGACGGAGTACATTGAGCGCCCGAACGAACGGAATTCGTCGAAGCGGGTTGGCCGTACACAGAGAACTCCGGTAACTGCTCGAGGCACGCTCGTCGCTGCACTCCCAACGTGTTGCACTCGACGAACGGTAGAGGGAGCCTGCCGGTGACGAGAAGGTCCCGGCTTCACGGTCGGTCCAGCGCGGAGCAGTGGTTAACCGCCGATGCTCATTGCCGCGTCAGTCTCCGTGCTCGTCGGGCCCTCGACAGCCTGCCGTCCGTTGGACCTCTGAACAACCCAGTTCGAGAGCGCCGGCGAGGGCATCCTCGGAGATGGAGTTCTCGTTCAGGGAGAGAAGGCATCCACTTTCCTTCGTGGGTGAAGTCGGTAGTTGGCACGACAACAGCCTGCGGATCTCCATCGACGGTCGTTCGGTTCATTGACGACGGAGGTCATCCGTTTTCACGAACCCCAGCGAAGTATCAAATTCTTTCGGACTATGTCTCGCTATCTCCAACAGACCAACCACAGCCCGAATACGCGTCCGTTTCTCTATGCGTTACTACTATCCGAGGTTGATATTTATCGCCTTCGTCTGTGTGTATTCGTCTATCGCCTCCGCCGCGTTCTCCCGTCCCTGGCCGGATTGTTTGTATCCACCGAACGGCTGTCCAGCCGAGACGTCATTGTAGTGATTCACCCAGACGACACCCGCTTCGAGGCGACGTGCTGTTCGGAGTGCCTTGGTGATGTCATTGGTCACGATCCCGGATGCAAGCCCGTAGTCGACGTCGTTTGCCAACTGGATGGCCGTCTCCTCGTCGCTCCAGGAGAACGTTTCGACGACCGGGCCAAATATCTCCTCTTGGACCGCGGAATGGCTGTGTTCCAACCCATCGATGATCGTGGGCTGATAGAACGAGCCCTGTTTCAGGGAGTCGTCCTCCGGCTGCTGACCGCCGATGACGATGTTCGCATCGCTATCAGCAGCGGCATCCACGTATTCTGCTGTGCGGTTCACCTGTTCTTGGGAGACCTTCGGGCCCATATCCGTTTCCTCCAGTAGCGGATCGCCGATTTCGAGGCTGCTAGCAGCGTTAGCGAACGACTCGATGAATTCATCGCTGATCGCCTCGTGGACCAGAATTCGAGAGCCTGCCGCACAGCATTCACCCTTGTTGAAGAAGATGGCCATCATCGCGATCTCCACTGCTTCTTCGACTTCCGCATCCGGATAGATGATAACGGGGCTCTTCCCACCCAGCTCCAGTGTTACCTTCTTCACATCATCGACCGCATTTCTCGCGATCTCTTTGCCCACCTCCGTCGACCCAGTAAACGAAAGCTTGTGGACATCCGGGTGTGCCGAGAGCGGTGCGCCGGCCTCTTCGCCATACCCAGTGACAACGTTTATTACACCGTCGGGAACGACCGCATCACCGAGCTCGAGCAGCTTGAGGATGGAGAGCGGCGTTTCTTCGGAAGGCTTCAAGACGATCGTGTTTCCAGCTGCCAGTGCCGGACCGATCTTCCAGATAGCTATCAAGAGCGGAAAGTTCCACGGAACGATGCCCCCAGTTACGCCGTACGGTTCACGTACTGTGAAGACTTGTTTTTCCCGGTCGAACAGGTCATCGGTGGGGATCGTCTCACCGGTAACCATCCGTGCCGCCGCCGCATTGTAGGTGAGGTGGTCGACGACCAGCTCCATATCGCCCATGGCTTCAGTGATGGTTTTGCCAGTGTCCAGCACCTCGAGCGTCGCGAGGGTTTCCTTGTTGTCCTGAACTATCCGTGATAGGGCGGAAAGCACTTGCTGTCGGTCACCCGAAGAGTAGTTCGACCACTCCGTCTCGAACGCGGTCTGTGCTGCTTCGACCGCGCGGTCGATGTCTGCTTCGTTTCCGGCGGGTACTTCGGCCAAGACCGCTCCCGAGGTGGGGTCGTAGGTTTCGATCGTCTCTTCGGAATCGCTCGCAACCCATTTCCCGCCGATGTAGTGGGTCAAGTGGGCTGGGAGGCTATCGTTTGCAGCGTCCCGATGTCGCTGCTCGATCGGTTCACTACCGTCCGGTTTGGAATCTTTTTCCGCACTCATGGTCCGCTTCAGGCGTGCGGCCCTGAGAGACTTAGTTCTTTCTAGTAGAAGGTGACAGTTACGGACGTGTACGTCGTTAGCAACGACGGTCAGAGAGGGGTATAGTAACTAGAGCGGAGGGCGAACAAGACAGCCGAGAGGACCTTCCGCTACGTCTTCCTCTCCCCGACACACACGATACCGTCCTCCACGACGACTTCGTAGGTGGGAAGGACGATATCGCTGTTTGCGAGGTGCTCTCCGCTCTCGAGTTCGTACGACCATCCGTGCCAAGGACACGAGATGATACATTCGTCGTCGTCGAACTCCCGGTTCACTCGTTTGCCGGGTTCTTCGAACTCAGCGACCAGTTTCTTGCCAGTGTCACCAGTACAGACAGGCCCACCGTCGTGTAAGCAGTAGTTCTGGAGTGCGTAGTAGTCGCCTTCTACTTGGAGAACGCCGACTTCGGTACCATCGATCTCGACGAACTCCCGGTCTCCGTCCTGAAACTCCTCCTCCGGTTTGACGTGGACGAGCGATGTACTGCTCAAAGGTCGAACACCTCTGCTGCGTTTTCGTGCAGAACCGCTCGCTTCTCCTCCTCCGAGAGCGACGGAAGGTCAAGAACGGTGGTCGGACGGTCATAGTCCCAGTGTGGGTAATCGGATGCGAACATGAGGCTATCCGTCCCGACCATGTCTATACTCTTGGCCAAGAACTCCGGATCGGCCGAGATCTCCAGCGGTTGCGTTCCGTAGTAGAAGTCCGTGATGTATTCTCCGGGCTTCTTTTCCAACATCGGAGCCTCTTCGGGTCGCTTGAGGTATTCCTCGTCGAGTCGAGCGATAAGTCCTGGAAGATATGTGACACCCGACTCCATGAACGCGATATCGAGGTCCGGAAACTTCTCCGGTACGCCACGGCAGACGAGGCTTACTATCTGTGACATATTCGATTCGAGGAAACCGAGCGTATGCGTCTCGATCATTTCCTCGTATCCACCCCGTACGTACTCGTCGAGCCCTGCTCCTCCCGTATGGAAAACTGCGGGGAGGTCCATCTCTTCGCATCGCTTGTACAACGGGTCGTACTTTCTATTCCCGAGTGGAAGAGCCGCCCCGGCCGTGACGAAGCAGGCACCCTTGTAAGCTTCCTCCCCCTCGACTCGGTCGAGAATTTCGAGTGAGGCATCGATATCGGAGTACGGAATAGGAGCTAATCCGAAGATGCCATCGTCAGGATCCAGGACCTCTTCTTGCATGTACTCGACGTAGGCCTTCGCGAACGCGGTCTGTCGCTCGTCGTCGGCCGTCGATCCGGCACCCGCGAGAACCAGATGCGAGATCAGGAGCGTCTTGTTGACACCGATCGACGCCATGCCTTCCCGAATCCGTTCGGGCGTCTCCGGTTCATCGGGGTAAGAAGAGTACTCACGGTCTATTTTTCCGTACGCCTGACGGTCACCCGTCGAGAACGGGAAGAACGAGCTGAGGTTCTGCTTCGCCCCTTTTTCGTCGAAGCCGCTCTTCTCGAACCTCGTTTTCCACGGCTCTTCCATGTACTCAGCGACGTCGGTGAACGACTCCATGTAGTGGCAATCACAGTCGATCACTTCGTATGACTCGAGCTCCTCTTCTCGCCGAGACTGGCTATCCGTCTGTGCCATACGAAACGAAAGTCCCTGAGGGTAATAACTGTGTTGATCGTCTTTAAATGCCTATCCTTCGCTATGCCTCGTTTGACTCCGGGAAAATCGAATCAACGAAAGTCGGGGATACTGGACGACTCGCTTCACGACACGCTTTGGGAATTGAGGGTTGTGACATGAGGGTGGGACTGTGGGTTATGACACGAGGATGAATCGACCTCACATGCGAGACGAACAACGAACGGACTCTGCGATCACTGACCAGCCGCCCGTGAGTGGTTATTCGTCCAGCCTGACGTCGAGCACGGCGCTGGTTCCGGCATCGACCGTTTCGATCGCCTCCGGGAGGGTTTCTTCGAGCGAACTGATATCCCCGACGACACGGGTGTACGCATCAGTGACCGAGGCGATCCGCGAGAGGTCCACGCTCCGACCGTACTCGCCCTCCGGAACCCCGCTTGCGACCGAGACGCCATCGCCGTGCTGGCTCCGCGTCGCTTCCCGCACCGCCTCCCAGCTCTCGTTGTCGTAGACCACCGAAAGCGTGGCCGCGTCGGCGTTCGTGGCGGCGATCGCGCTCGACGCAGGATTACTGAAGAGGTAGCCGCCGTCGCCGATCAGTGAGACCACCCGTTTTTCGGGGTGTGCCAGCTTCGCGCCGATACCCGCGGGAACGCTCCAGCCGAGCCCCGCGCCGCCACGCCAGAAGTACGACCCCGGCTCCGAGAGCGGGATCTGGTGGAGCGCAGCGGAGCGGTTGGTCACCACGCCTTCCATGACCGTCGTGTTCTCATCGACGTATTCGGCGATCTCGGCGGAGAGAACCGCCGGCGTAAGCCGGTCGTTATCGCGGTGGCTCGCGACCCGGTCGTCGGCGGTGGCCATGCGGTCGTGGTGGAGTTCGGTCCAGGTCTCGGTGTCGGCCGGAGCTTCGACGCGTTCGGCGACGGCACGCAAGGTGACCGCGGGGTCGGCCATCACCGTCGAGTCCACCCGGAACGGCCAGTGGGGATGAGCGCCCTTCGTCGGGTCGGTGTCGATCTGAACGACGGTGAGGTCCTCGGGGAGTTCGGTCTCGGCGGGCATCCACGGGACGGTTGTTTCGACGAGCATCAGGAGGTCGGTATGCTCGAACGCGTCGTGGGCGTCGAACCCGACGTGGAGGTCGTGGTCGCGCGGGAAACACAGCGCCGACGGGCTGCGCTCGACAACGCCCGCGCCGGCGGCTTCGGCGAACGAGACGAGCGCGTCGATACCGTTGTCCGCGAGCCCGCCGACCGGATCGCTGGTGACCACCAGCGGCTTGTCGGCTTCCTGCACTCGGTCGGCGAGTTCCTCGACCGCCTGCTCGTCCGCGCCAGCGGGTCTCGTCCGCCGGGGCGACCGCGAAGCGGTCGTAGGGACCCGGGTCTCGAACGCTTCGCGCCCGAACGAGAGATACGCGGGACCCGGCGGGGTCGCCATCGTCCGTTCGAGCCCACGGCGCACGACCTCGTCCGGGTCGGCAGGCGGCTGATACTCCTTGGTCCACCGGCAGTACTCCTCGACGACGGCGGTCTGGTCGAAGACGTCCTGAGCGTAGTGGATCGGGTTGTCGCGACCCCCGAGGCTCGCGGCGTCCGAAACCGGCGAGAGCCCCGCCATCACGAACACCGGAGCGTTCGCGCGGTGGGCGTTGTGCATCGCGGCACCGAGGTTCTGTGTACCGACGTCGACGTGGACGAGCACCGCCTGGGGCTCGCCCGAGGCCGCCGCGTAGCCGTGGGCGGCCGACAGCGCGACGAACTCGTGCGGGCACGGCACGAACGTCGGAAACGCGTCGGCTTCGCCGGCATCGCGGAGCCGGGCGGCCGCCTCGATCAGCGGTGTGTGGTCGGTGCCGAAGTTCGCGAAAACGTATTCGACGCCGCCCTCGGTCAACGACCGAAGCACTGATTCCGCGACTGTACTCTCACCGTCGTCCGGGGTGTGTGGGGGTGTCATGGGTTGGCCGCATCGGGCGGGGATGTCCGTCCCCCGCCCGCAGGATAGCATGGGTTCGCGAATGTCACGGATAAAGGTTGTGAGGCACCGTTAGACCACCCGGTTCCACGGCTCCGCGCCGTGGTCGAATCGGCCGACGTTGGTCTCGATCAGGCGCGCGACGCGCTCGCCGTAGGTGACCGACTGGGCAGCGGCGTGAGGGGTGACGATGACCTCCTCCATGTCCCAGAGCGGCGATCCCTCGGGAAGGGGTTCGGTTTCGAAGACGTCGAGCGCCGCGCCGGCGATCTCGCCGGTGTCGAGCGCAGCTTCGAGGGCGTCTTCATCGACGATCGCGCCGCGACTGACGTTTACGACGAAGGCATCGTCGCGCATCGCTGCGAGAACCTCGGCATCGACGAGGCCGTGTGTCGCATCGTTCAGCGGCGTGGTCAATACCACGAACCGAGCGTCGCGGACAGCATCGGTGAGGGTTTCGACATCGTGGATGCGATCGAGGCCGAGCGTCGATACCGGACGGACGTCGACGCCGGTGACGTCCATTCCGAGCACGCCAGCGCGCGCGGCGACGCTGCTCCCGATTTGGCCGAGGCCCACGATACACGCCGTGCTCTCACCGAGTTCGAACGGTCGTCGCCACGGGAGCCGTCCCCACTCGTGTTCGGCCTGAGCGTCCCGGAATCGATGGAAGCCCTTCGCGAGCATACACAGCAACCCGATCGCGCTCTCGGCGACGAGATCACCTGCGATCCCGGTGCTGTTCGTGACAATGACCCCGCGCTCCTCGTACGCATCGAGCGGGAAATCGTCGTAGCCGGACCGGATGGTATGGACCCAGTCCACCGCGTTGAGGAATTCGTCGTGGTGATAGACGGTCACGACGCCATCGAACTCATCCACAGTATCGAGGTCACAGACGTCGACTTCGAGGTCGGATCCGGCGAGTTCGTCGGACAGCGCGCTCGCCGGACACGGATGGGTTCCCCAGTCGTAGACGCCCAGTCGACGGATCGGATCGGTGTTCGTCACAGTGGCGACACACCCACGACCAGCATAACTGTTCGTGATCAGACGGTGCTGGGAGACTTCTGGACTGACTACTTCAGCGGCGGCACCGGGAATGAGAACAGTACCTGTGCGAGATCTTCTGCGAACCACTCCCACCGACGGTCTTCCTATCGAGTTCCGCTTCAGCGTATCTCGAAGAGACCGTGTTCGATTATACCGGAATTGAATTGTTTGTTACATAACTTTGATGCCTCGATAGCCGAGCTGTGTAGTCAGTCGATTCCAACCGATTAGATAGGTTTTTGGTAGGAACACGATTGGGAATTTGGCGAAGCGGGGGTTTGATAGCGATGGTCTGTTAGATGATAGTGCTAGATCCGATTTTGAGTGGAGGTCCGTATATCGAACAACGAGACCACCAGCTACACGACACGATTAGCAGCCTAGGAGGACTCACGAAAGTAGTAGACAAGATAGCATCATAGCCGGAACACATCGACACGACACAGCACGACGTAACACGCATAGCGCTGCTACACACTCCCTCATTGACGTTTCTTCACTCCTGACGATGTGTATCTATCAGTGATCGCGACCTATCGACCATACTCGTAGTTTATCTTGATAGTGCTGGAAGCCTCACGAACGCTCTGTACGAGTTCCGTTCTATAGTCCTCCTTTTTGAGGCGGTCCGTGGGAGCAACGATCGCAACAGCGCCTAAAACCTCGTCGTCGACGAAGACGGGAGCCGCGATAACGCCCATACCGATGACCTGTTGGTCCCAGTCGACCGCATATCCGTTCTCTCGGATCGTTGCCAGCTCGTTCGCCAGTGTCCGTTCGTCCGTAATCGTATGTTCGGTCATCCGCTCCAGATCGCACGATTCTACTATCTCGGAGCGACGTTTCTCGGGGAGATTGGCGAGAATGGCCTTCCCGGTAGCCTGGGAGTGAATGGGCAACGTCAGTCCTGGATAGATACCCAACTCGAGTGCTTGGGCCCCTTCTATAGCATGGATGATCACACATCGTCCGTTCTCTTCGACCCCAATGTTCGGTAGCTCACCGGTCTTTTCGGCCAGGGTCTGCAGGACGGGCCTCGCGACGTGGAAAAAGCGGTTTCGGTGTTTTAGCCGTCCCCCGATGTCGAGAAATCGATATCCCAACCGATAGCTGTTCCCCGTATGGACGACATACCCGGTCGATTCGAGCGTTCGGAGATAGTCGTGTGCAGTACTCCGAGGGATATCCATATACTCCGCGAGTTCCGTCGGTCCAACACCGTTCAATCGCCACAAAATATCGATGATTTCGAACGAACGGGCGACCGTTTGAAGCGGCTGTGTCGTCTTGCCCATAGCACACGATCGACCCTGTTGGTGATAAATTGTTCGGTTATTTCGGATAGTTACTCGTGACGGGCTACAACGCGAGCATCGGGAGGCGTCCGTACACGTCGCTCCCTCGGATGGAAAAACGGTCGACCGGGAAGGCGACGGTCTGGAACAACCATGAACGAGAGATCCGTTCGCGCTCCCCTTCGACTTGATCCGGATATGTCGGAGAGTCTCTACCAAGGTAAGTGGTAGCTCACTCACCCGACGAAAGTCGGACGAGCTCGAGACAGTCGCGCAGATTCGGGGTTACCGACCCGCCACCAGAAGCATTAATGATGATCGGTAAACGTACTATTCGATACATGGAGTTCCGTGATGCCTTCGAACGGACAGTGCGTTGCTACAAGTCCGAAACCGCGATCATCGCCAGCGAGGGGGAGCGAGTCTCGTATGGGGAGATAGACCGTGGTAGCAACGAACTCGCAAACACACTCTATGAGCGTCTCGGGAACGCTGCGTGTGCTGTGTTGAGCAGGAACCGGCCGGAAGTGATCGAGGCGATGATCGCTGGCCACAAGAGGGGTGCCGCTACCGCTCAATTGCCGTTCCGAGGAGAGGCATCGGAACTCGTTCGTATGTGTGAAGCGGCCAACGTGGGTGGTCTCATCTTCGACGATGATACGGTTGAGACTGCCCAGAGGATGCTAGAGTTAGGCGAGTTCGAAGTAGCCTTCCACATCGGGGATTCGAAGGTAGCAGCATCGATCGTCGAACCCTACGAGGAAGCGTTGGAGGAACCATCGTCGGACCTCGATTCATCGCTCCCGGTCGGCAGCCAATGCAGCGTATTTTACACCAGCGGAACGACGAGTCTCCCGAAGGCGGTCCCGTTCAACAGTGAGCAGTTGTGGTACGGAGCGATCCAGGGAACGATGGAACACGGTGTCGACAAGACCGATATCGGTGTCATGGCCACGCCCTGGTACCACATGGTCAGTAGTGATGCCTGGATTTACCCCCATCTTCTGGCGGGGGCGACGATCCTTCTTCGCTCGGAGTTCGACCCGAGAGCGACCCTCGAATCGATAGCGGAAAACGACGCCACCGGGTTGCTGGCCGTTCCAACCCAACTCGCCGCAATGAACGAGGTCCAGGAGAACGCGGAATACGACACCGACTCGCTCTCATATATTCGGACGGGCGGCTCGGTCGTCAGTGAATCCCTCGTCGAAAGAACCAGTGCCCTCCTCTCGGAAGGGATATACAACACTTATGGAATGACCGAAGCGGGACCGAATCTCGGCTTCGCCCATCCGAGCGAGCAACTCGAACGACCAGGGACCATCGGGAAGGAATCCTATACGTACGAGCTCCGCGTCGTTGAGCCCGCTCCGGTCCGGGAAAACCCCGACCCGGAGGCAACCGTCGATGCCGGCGAGAGGGGGGAAGTCATCGCGCGTGGACCCGGCAAAGCGAAAGGATATATCGACAATCCAAAGGCGGAGAAACGCTCGTTCTTCGACGATTGGCTCCGGACACGCGACGTCGCTCGGGTCGACGAGGACGGCTATCTGTTCATCGTGGATCGTGTCGATAACATGTTTCAGAGCGGTGGCGAGAACATATATCCGGTCGAGGTAGAACACACACTCGTCGAACACGACGCCGTAGTAGAGGCGTTCGTCTACGGGACCGACGACGAACACTGGGGAAACGTCGTTAGTGCAGTCGTCATCACCGATGGCGATGTTTCCCGGGAGGAACTCGATGAGTTCTGTCGAAGTAATACGGGTCTCGCGGATTACAAGCGTCCGCGAGAGTACGATATCCGTCCAAACACGGAGTCGATCCCGCGTACCAATACGGGAAAGATCAAACGAGACGAGATACTATCCAGGGAAGAAGAATAGAAAGACCGGCTACAGGCACCATCGACTCCCGGTCGGATACTGTTGGATGGGTGTGCGGTATGCTTTTATGGCTTCCTTGACGATGAACTTTCATGGCTGAATTCGACAATCCCTACGCCGAAGCCGATCCGTTCGTTCGAGCCCACTTCGACTGTCTGAGCTGTGGTGGAAAGCTCTGGGAGTATGCCATCCAAGGCCAGATGGTGTGTGAGGACTGCCGTTCCGTTTACTCGTCGAGCGAAATATTCGAGAAACAGGCAAATACAGAGGCATAGCCACCACGAGACCCGTCGGAATAGGAACCTCTCTCATAGTAAAAAGTCGGTGGTAGCCTCGGATCGAGGTCCCCAACACACTTATTGCGACTGCGGTTGGTATATTTGACATGGCTCAGACGGAGCAAGATACGGAAGAACTCTTGGAGATGAGTTCAGAGACACGGGATATCCTCGAGAAACACGACTTGCGACCCCTCTGGGAGGTCGAAGACGAGATGGGGACCTCCCGTCCCACGGTGGAGGCGGACATCTGGAAGTGGGAGGACATCCAGCGTGCCATCGATGGAATCGAGCGTGACGTTCCCATCGCGGACCTTCCACCGGGCTTCCAGCGTCGGGTCGCCGTGCCGATCAATACACCGACCGCGATATCGAACTCCATCTACGTCGGGGTACAGACGGTCTCACCCGGTGAAACCGCTCCAGCACATCGCCATTCGGCGAACGCGCTTCGATTCGCGATAGATGGCCACGAGGAGATGAAAACGGTCGTGGCTGGCGAGGAGTTCCCGATGGAAAACAACGACCTCGTGACGACACCGCAGTGGGAGTGGCACGACCACGTGAACGACTCCGACGAGACCGCGGCGTGGCTCGATGTCCTCGACCTGCCGTTCGTCCTCGACTCGTTAAACGCACGTCAAGCTTTCGAGAATCACGAACTCGAACGCCAACCCGTGACGAAGACCCAAGGCTACTGGGACTCCCAGTACGGTGGCGGTCGACCGGCGGATGAGAAGTCCGATGGGTCGATCCCGGGGCCGTTCGAGGGACGCATGGATGCAACACCGCCCTATCGGTTCGGGTGGGACGAAATGCTCGAAACGCTCCGCCAGCGTGAGGAGAACGACGACCCGGACCCACACGACGGGTACAGCCTCGCGTACGTCAATCCCGCCACCGGGAAAGAGCCGCTCTTCCCGACGATGTCGTTCAGGGCGCAACTGCTCTCCGAAGGTCCGACCGACCCGCACTTCCACAACGCGACGGAGGTGTACTTCGTCATCGAAGGGGAGGGTGCGACACACGTGGGTGAGAAGGTACTGGAATGGGACAAGTGGGATATCTTCGTCGTGCCACCGAACGAAGTCCACCACCACGAACCCGACGACGAGGCGACCCTCCTCGGCATGACCGACCGGCCGGTATTCGAGGCGTTCAACCTATACGCCGAAGCACAACCATCGTAAGTACGTGACCAGAGAATCGCCACGGTCTGCGCTGGCTATACAACTATTCTATATCATAGGTTGCGACAGCAACGACAGCCCCGCCCGGCTTAGTTGTCCTGCTGGCTCTTCTGCACGTTTATGTCTTGGAACGCGACGTCGCGTTCGCTGACCTCGACAGTCATTGATCCGACGTTTTCGATCTCGGCGTCGATCACGTCACCGCCCGTGATCGCGCTGACTCCCGCCGGCGTTCCGGTGGTCACGACATCGCCAGCCTCGATCGTCGTCCCGATGGATGCGTACTCGACGACGTCGGCACAGCTGTAGATCATGCCGCCGGTGTTCTCCTGCTGGCGTGTTTCGCCGTTGAGCTGCAACTCCATTTCGAGGTCGTGTGGGTCCTCGACTTCGTCGGGTGTCGCGACGCACGGCCCGATGATGGTGAACGTATCGTAGGATTTGCGATTCGAACGGTCCTGGTCACCGCGAACGGAGACATCCAGAAGGATCGTGTACCCCAGGATCTCATCCCAGACGTCCTCGGCGTCGATGTCCTTGATGTCCGAGCCGATAACGAAGCCGAGTTCGATCTCGTGGTCGACGCGTCGGTCGTTGAACGGAAGTTCGATACCGTCTTCCGGCCCCGCGACGCTCGATGGTGCCTTGAGGAAGTAGCCTTTATCCTCGATGGTGAACCACTCATCGGTGACGATGTCCTTGTCCGCAAGCGCCTCTTCGACGTGCTTCTCGTAATTCAACGGTGCAGCGATCACCTTCCCCGGACGGCGTACCGGTGACTCGATCGCGACCTCCTCGAGGTCGTAGTCGGGCTCTTCGTCCTCGTATTCGCGAGCATCGAGGCTATTGCGACAGTACTCTTTGAGGGGGTCGTTCGTCCGGAGACCGAGCCGATCGGTGACGTCAACGATACTGCCGTCGTTCAACAGGCCGAGCCGGTCGTCGTCGAATCTAACGAGTCGCATACCGACACACCACGAGCCGGACATATAAATTATCCCGTTTCGGCCATCGGCCCCATAGCCCCGCCCGAACGGCGATCCTGCAGACCAATAGTAAACTTTAATCATCTCGTATTACTACACGGGTGTGTGACTCGATCACAGCCATCACCACACGGAATCGACGGGGACTGGAATCGTCTCTACATCGACGGAGAGTGGCGGGAGGCGGACGGGGGCGAGACGATCGAAATCGAGGATCCGTCGACACGTGAGAACGTAGCGACCGTACCGGCCGCGACCGAATCCGACGTCGATGCGGCCTACGAGGCTGCCGCCGCAGCACAGAGCGATTGGCGAGAGACACCGCCGGCTCGTCGGGAGGAAGTTCTCCGGGCGGTGCTCGGATCGCTGGACGAATACGAAGACGAAATAATCGAACTCATCGCTTCCGAGGCGGGCGGTACCCGTGGAATGGGAGAGACGTCGCTTCATCTGGCGACCGACCAGACTGCCGAGGCCGTGACGCTTCCTCGGCGGATGAAAGGCGAGCATGCCGCTTCCAATATCCCCGGAAAGGAAAACATCGTCGAACGCGTGCCACAGGGCGTCGTGACGGTCATCTCGCCGTGGAACTTCCCGCTCAACCTCTCGATGCGAGCGGTCGCGCCCGCGATCGCGGCTGGAAACGCTGTCGTCCTCAAACCGGCCACTAACACGCCTATCGTGGGGGGCTTGCTGTTCGCGCGTCTATTCGAAGAGGCAGGGCTGCCCGAGGGGATCCTGAATGTCGTCACCGGTTTCGGTTCCGACATCGGCGACCGTGTCGCGGGTCATCCCGAAAGCGACGTGGTCGCGTTTACGGGTTCGACCGAGGTCGGACGCCGTGTTGCGGCGTCTGCCGGTGAGAACCTCGCGGTCGCCGCAATGGAGCTCGGTGGTAACAACGCACACATCGTCACGGACGATGCCGATATCGATGCAGCCGTCGATGCCGGTGTGTTCGGGAGTTTCACGCACCAGGGCCAGGTCTGTATCTCCATCAATCGCCACCTGGTACAGGAGGACGTCTACGACGAATACGTGACGAAACTCTCCGAACGGGCACAGGAACTCCCAGCAGGAAGCGCCCACGAGCAAGTAGCCGTCGGGCCGATCATCGACGAGTCTCAGCGCGACCAGATGCTCGGGTACGTCGAAGAGACGATCGAGGCCGGAGCGACACTCGAAACCGGTGGGGAGACGGTCGAGCTCGACGATGTGGAGGATTCGCTGGTCGTCGCGCCGACCGTCCTTTCCGACGTCTCCAACGACATGGCCGCTGCCTGCAACGAACATTTCGGCCCGATTGCACCAATCATCCCCTTCTCGGACGTCGATGAGGCCGTCGAACTCGCCAACGCCACTGAATTCGGTCTCTCGGGGTCGGTCCACGCCGGCGACGTAGCTTCGGGGAAGCGTATCGCTGAACGGATCGAAACCGGGATGATCCACGTCAACGACCAACCCATCAACGACGAAGCGCACGTTCCGTTCAGCGGGACGGGAGCCTCGGGCGTGGGTGGGTACAACAGCGAAGACATTCTCGACGAGGTGACCGAAAAGAAGTGGATATCACTTCAACACGAACCCCGTGAGTTTCCGTTCTAAATAGTGGACGGGGGTTCGTTTTATCGGTTGAAACACCGGGGGAGAAGGCGTACCTCGAACGGATGCTGTGCTTTCCGCACGTCACGGTGCAGCCCCTGAGCGAACCTGGATGGAGTGGGTTTACAAGGAATCGAATCCAACGGAAGCTATGGAGCTAGAACCGAATTTCGACGCGACTCAGGGGAGACGTGACTCGATCCCAGACGCGGACGACGTCTACGACCAGGACGAGGAGCTCCCCATAACGGACCTCTTCGACGATACGTTCGTACGGTCACACAGCGAGTTCGACTCGTTCGATGAGATGGTCGCTGCAAGCCCGAGTACGGCCGATTCTGCGAACGAACTCGAACGAGTGGCCCATCGGGAGTGGGACGAGTTCGTAGCCGAGACCACCGACTTCGCGGACGAGAGGGCACTGGTGATGGCCGCTCGCGACCACTGGGTTACCAAACGGCTGAACCTGGGGTGAAAACGCAGGCACATGGTCTCCTTGAAGACAGCACACACTTCGCCAACGGAGGGAACCGACGGGCCGTAGAACTCGACTCAGTAGTTTCCGGTCGATACTATCGGTGGGGACCCGTGGGGACCGTACGGTGCATCGTCGAGCCACTCCCCGGCCACTTCGAAGTGGTCCGATAGTTCGGCGGCCGCTTTCTTCCGAAGGATCGTTATGGGGTTCTCCCCCTGGAGATATTCGAGGGCCTGTCCGGCCGCCTCGAGGTTGTATTCTGCAGCCTTCTCACGACGGGCGGCAAACAGTTCGACCTCGTCTCGGGCAACCGCAGCAGTACGTGCATTGAGTGCCACGGTGATCGCCGAGGCAGCCTCATCGGCGTCGGCGATCCCGGAGTTCATTCCCCGGGCACCGAACGGTGCCAGGAGGTGGGCCGCCTCGCCGGCCAGTAGTACACGGCGGTGTTCGTCGATGAACGTATCCGCCATGACCTGCAGGAAGTAGTAGGACGACACCCAATCCAACCTATCGGTGTACTCTTCACCCATGATATCACCGACGAACTCCCGCATTTTCTCGGTACTGCTGAGTCTTTCGGGGTCGTCGCCCTCGATACACTGGATGTCGAGCCGCCAGCCCCCAGCGAACGGGACGAGCAGGACGTTCCGGCCGTCGGCTTCGGGTGCATCGTAGTGAAACAGGCGCTCTAGGTCGGGATGGTCGTCGTTTATCCGTTCGTCCGCTATGTCGGCGATGATGAAGGCGTTCTCGGACTGATCACCCTCGAAGTCCGCCCCGATTTCACTCCGGACGGTCGACCCACCACCGTCGGCACCGACTACGTACTCAGCCTCCCACTCTCGACCATCGGCGGTTTGTACACGGACGTTCTCCGCCGAAGAGGAGACCGAATCGACCTCGGCCTCCCAGTGGATATCGACGCCGACGTCCTCCAGGGCTTCGAGCATATACTGCTCGGTGACGACCTGCGGGATGCTGGTGAAGTGTGGGATCTCCCCGGAACCCCCGGGCGATTCGTACGTCCGGTCGAACACGGTTTTGCCACGATACATCGTTCGACGTGTCGGCCAGACGAGCCCCTCCTCCACGAGGTCGGTCCCGAGTCCGGGATGGACTCGTTCGAGTGTTCGAAGCGTGGACCCGTGTACGTAGATAGCTCGGCTTCCGGAGCGGTCCCGGTCCTCGGGTTCGGCCTCGAGAATGGCCGTTTCGATCCCACGTGCGTGTAATGCAAGCGCGGTTGACATCCCAACTGGTCCGGCACCAGCTACCAGTACTGGCTCATCCGTAGTCCCGCTCTCCATGCGAAATAATGAGGGAAGGTGACAGTATAGTACTTGCGGTTGGCTGAGGTTTCGTTGACGTCGGAGGGAGACCGGTCATCGGCGCACCAGGCCAGAAACGTGGTTCGACGGAGACACGAACACGACGCGACGGTAGTAGGCGAAGAGCCGATCCCCATATACCATCGTTATGTTTAATGCTAACGAACCTGTCCGTCGTTCTATGTTCGGGAGCGAAAGCTGGCAAGATGACGATCACATCTCGGGAGAGTCGGTGTCGCCTGAGCAGAAGTCGATAGGTGATACGGAACGTACCGAGAAGCGACTCCAACCGACGCTGAAGTTCCTCGTTGCATTCGGCGTCGGCGCGTTTTTCTTCCTCTTTCCGGTGCAGTACGAGGGGCAAACGACGATACCGCTCGATGTTCTCTTGGGATTCGTACAGTCTACGTCCCTGCTCGCTGTAGAGCTGTTCGTGTTGTTTGTGATATTCTTCGGTGCGATCCTGACAAGCATATCGATGATCCACTCGCACGATATCGTGGATCTGAACGGACGTCTCGGCGACTCCATCCAACCGGGCTACTGGCAGACATCGAATCTCTTCTGGGCGTTTCGTGTGGTCGCGATACCCTTGGCTCTAGCTATGTTCTTCGAAGTCGGTCCGGACTGGCTGCTCTCCGACGCTATCGCCGGTACGTCCTGGGACGTTCTCATGATTACGATCGTACTCGTCATTCCGATCGGGGGGATATTCGTCAACCTTCTGGCCGAGCTCGGAGGGCTCGAATTTATCGGCACACTGGCCCAGCCGGTCATGCGACCGCTATTCAATCTCCCCGGTCGTTCGGCGCTCGACAGTGCAGCCTCGTGGCTCGGCTCGTTCAGCATCGGATACTACCTCACTCGTAACGTCTTCGATCGTGGTGGGTACAACAAACGTGAAGTGTTCGCGATCTGCACCTGCTTTGCGACGGCGAACCTCGGGAGTGTCGGTGCGGTCGCTGCCATTCTCGGTGTGTTGAACATCTTCCCGGTTTTACTCCTCCTGTACCTGATCGCAACGCTGACCGTGGCCGTGATCCTCGTCCGTCTTCCACCACTCTCGACCGTTCCGGAGGAGTATATCGCGAAGCCGGACCCGGAGCCGAAGTTCTCCGGCTCCGTGACGGACTACTTCCAGTTCGCCTTCAACGAAGGGGTCAAGACTGCCGAGGAGGGCAAGTCGATCTTGCGAGCGGGGATCGACGGGTTCGTCGATGGAACGAAACTCACGGCCACCATTCTCGGTACGATAATGACGATAGCGACCGCCGTTCTCCTTCTCGTTGCGTACACGGACGTCTTCGAACTCCTCGCAACCCCGGTCGTTCCGGTGATGGACGTTCTCGGCATCCCCGACCCGGAGACTGCTGCGATAGCGATCATCGCCGGTGCCGGTGAGTACTTCGTGGGTGCAACGGTCGCTGTCGAGACTGACGTTCTGACGAAGTCGTTCGTGGTGATCGTAACGAGTGCGCAGGCGATCTTCTTCGCTGCGTCGGCCCCCATGATGGTCGATATGTTCGATGACATCCCGATGCGGTTTCGTGACCTCACTGTTCTGCTCGTGCTCCGGACCGCGCTACTCATCCCTATCGCGGCTGGGCTGACTCACGCGGCTGCCAGTCTGGGTCTGATCTAGGGACATACTCCCACCCACCGGGGAATACAACGACCAACGGACTATCGAGCGACCACTGTGTCGGGTGAACGGAGTTTACAACGCCCGGCTCCTCGGACTCCACTTGTCTCCGCGGATCTACCGGGAATCGGGGTCACCCTCTTCGAGTGCGCTCCGCAGGTCCGCTGGAACCGCGACACTTCGGTCAGCGCCGACTGGAACACAGACACGGTGTTCCGTTCCCTCGAAGACGGTTTCGCCGTCGTGAGTTGCGTGGTAGTCGAATTCCACGCTGGAGTTCCCCACGTTCGCCTCTAACCCGATCGCGACCTCGTCTCCACCCGCTACTTGCCCCTGGAAGTCGAAGTCCATAGACACGAGCGGGAGACCCAGTCCGTGCCGGTCGTGGAGTTCCCAGTACGGCCACCCGATCGCTTCCATGAACATATCGGACGTCTCGTGAACCGCGTCTATCATCCGCGGGTAATGTGCGATACCGAAGGGATCCGTGTCGGAGAACCGTACGGTCCAGGTTCGTACAAAGCTCATCGATTGACGGTCCCTTTACAGATGGACCGGATATAAGTCTACTGTACCCCTCTCATCATCGAACGACTTTTTACTGATACCTTCCAGAGAGTCTCACTGGATGAACAACGATTCGCTCGATGTGTCACCCCGTGACATCACGATCCTCAAAGCACGCGTCGACAACCCTACTGCTTCAACTCGGGAACTCAGTGACGTTCTTGAGGAGAACTACGGGATCTCGCTTTCCCACAATCGTGTGAACGAAATACTCCGAACGCTGTCCGAGGAAGGCATCTTCCGGAAGACCATCCTCCCGAACAAGGATATATTTCGTCATTATCTGTTCCGGCTCTCGTTCGATTTCTCCGAGTTCGCGGAAAACTGGCAGGAGTGTTACGAGGTGCTACTGAACGACCCGCATATACTGATGTTCTTCACGGCAGACAGCGGTTATCAGTGGCATATGCTTGCGCAATTTCGAACGGATGACCGGATGGAACGGTGGGTACACGACTTCTTCGTCGAGTATGGCGTGCTGATATCTCACTTCCACAACACGATGCTCCACAGCGTCCACAAATTCAAAACGGAGGCCGCGATCTTCGACAACGTGCTCGCCGAAACCGAAGAGGGGCGTCGCTATCTGGAGTACGAGAGCTGATTCGGTTACTCGTCGCTTGTAGGGGAACTGGAAGGGTCTCATACCGCTCGCTCCCCAAATTATATTACATCGTTCGCCCTCGTCCGTCCATGGGAGTAACGGATTTCTTCGACCCGGACGGCATCGCAGTCATCGGTGCATCGAAAACCCCCGGTAAGCTCGGCAATGACGCGATGACGAACATTCGGTCCTACGACGGGGACGTGTATCCGATCAATCCTTCCAGTTCGGGACGTGTCTACGGGTACGAGTTCTTCGATTCGGTTCGTGACGTCGAAGCGGACCTGGCTCTCTGTTGTGTTCCCAGCACGACCGTGCCCGAAGTCCTCGAAGAGTGCGGCCAGAGCGGCGTCGGTGCGGCCGTGATCTTCGCTGGCGGCTTCGCGGAGGTCGACGAAGCGGGTCGAGACCTCCAAGCGGATGTCGTCCGGACGGCCGAAGAACACGATATGACGGTCTTGGGACCGAACACGGCCGGTTACTGTATTCCTCGTCTCGGTCTCTACGGTTCGTTCGTCCCGCAGATACGCGAAATCGAGACCGGAAACGTTGCGCTTCTCGCTCAAAGCGGTGGGGTCGGTATCACCTCGTCCTTCCAGCTCGATAGGGAGGAGTACGGCGTGTCGACGATGTTCGGGCTCGGAAACCGGGCGAATACCGGGTTCGCGGACCTCATACCGGTGCTCGACGACGACCCTCAGACGGAAGCGATCGCCGTTCACATCGAGGGCACCGAGGACATCGAGAACACGATCGCCGCCTGTCGGAACGCGGAAACACCGATCGTGATCTACAAGGTCGGCTGCGAGAACATCGATGAGTTCGTTCGCTCGCACACCGCTGCCCCGATTCAGAGCCGCGAAAGTTACGAGGAGAGGCTCGTCGGAGAGGGGGTCGTATTCGTTTCGTCCGTGACCGAGATGCTGGATGCGAGTCGCGTGATCGCGGATTCACCGCGCCCCCGGGGTCGAAACGTCGGTATCGTCACAGCCCAGGCCGGTCCCGGGATCATCATCGCCGACGAGCTCGACGAACGTGGCGTTGAATTTCCGGACCTCACACCCGAAAGCTACGAGCGGATCGACGACCTCCTCCAGGGAATCACTTACACGGGGAATCCAGTCGATACGGGTCGACCGCTACCCGAATTTGGAGAGGTGATCGACGTGGTCGCCCGCGACGAAAACATCGATATACTGGTGGTCTACGAGATCTACGAGGATTCGCTCGGCTATCCGACGGAGGAACTCGGAGCGCTTTCCAGAGACGTCGACAAACCGGTCCTCTTCACCGTTGCAGGACCCGCCGGCTCGCTCGAAGACGAGCGCCTCGAAATGGAGAGGCTTGGTGTACCGACATTTCAAGCCCCGGAACGGGGTGTACACGCAGTTGCGGCCCTAGTCGATCTGGCCGACGGTGAGTGAAACGATGGACGAAGGAGCATCGTCGTTTTGAGGTGGCACATCCCGCCGGCAGACCAGACAGACGGTCCAATGGAAGCCTCGTTTCGAAAGTGTGGCTCATCAGAGAGGTTCGGGGGTTTCTCTACGACGTGCGATGGCGACGTAAGGACTAGTCAGCAGTTCACTATCGGTGTCGGTTCTGTTCGTTCATTCCACCGTCGAGAAGACGTCCTGCGCCCTGGACCTGGGTGCTAAGACCGAGTCGGTCGAGGATCTCGTAGGTCGTTGCAGATGCCGCAGAGAACGTTGGAAGACCGAATTTGTCCTCGGCGGCTTGAACCGAAGCAAGCGAGGGCATCTGCACGCACGACGAGAGGACGAGCGCATCGGCGCTGTCCGTGTCGAGCCCTTCAGCGATATTCATGAGGTTACGCTGGTCGAGCTTCGCGACCTCGAGATTGTCGGGGCACTCGAGAGCCTCGTAGTCGACTACGGAGACACCTGCGTGCTCGAAGTAGTCGATCACCGTTCGAGTGAGGTCCTCCATATACGGTGCTATGAGCGCTACGTTCTCGGCCTCCAACCGTTCGAGTGCCCGCACCAACGCTCCAGCACTCGTGACAACGGGTGCAGCACCATCGTTCTCGACGGTTTTCCGGTGGAGCTTCGACTCACTTTCCTCGTGGTATCCGGGGCCTTGGGCCATTATCCCGATGAGACAAGCGTACGCAAGAACGTCACACCGCGCATCCGACAGAAGAGTCGCACAGTCCTCGGAGTGTTCGTCCATTCGTTCGAGTTCCTCCTGGGTCACACTCTGCATTCGCATCCGGCTAGAGTGGAAGGTAAAATCCTCCTGATAGTGCCCGGGTCGTGCTTGCAGCATCGCCGGTATCTCCGTTTCCATCGTAACGTTCGAGCTGGGAACAATCATCCCTACCCGGTAGCTATCTGCCATGATATTGTTACACTGTTCTGTCTCTATAAGGTTATTCATTCTATTGTAACATCGCTGCCCGAAACCCATGGTTTTACTCGCCATCACGACGGCTGCTGGTCACACTCAAGCACCTATCGATACGTGTCGTTGTCTACCACCAGCCCGACACGACCTCCGCCCGCATCCCCATTCAGTGGCGTGAATTCACACCCGAGGTCGTCTACGAGGATAACACCGAGTCGGGGATGCTTCTTTCCATACGAGTGGTTACGCCGGGGAAGACGACACTCATCGCTCGCTGGCATCACCAATACAAACTGCTTTTGGATTCAACGAACAGTCTCAAAAATTGTATCTTGAGATCTCAAAGATATTCGCACAGTATCCCAGATAGACTTTACTATTAAAATATTCCATGTTGCCGTCTTGTGGGATAGAACATGGAGAGTTAAATTTCAGTACCTCGTTCGTAGAAGAGATAAGTTATTGCGTGATATGATAGGGAGACTGTATCAATCACGAGATCGGTCATACTTTGATTTCAGAAAATCATCGCCCGCACGATTCCTCGGAAGCGGCTTGAGCGGTCTCCAATACTTCCTGATAAATTGGGCCCGGTGGAGTTGCGCGGGAAGAAAATCGGTTGCGTTACGGTACCTCCGACGAGTTTCTTCACGGATAAGTGACTCGCGTAGGCTCTGGAGAACTCCTCGATGAACTCACTGAGGGGCTAATCGAGTTAGCATGCTCTGTTACAGGTCGTCCTCTTGTTACAGTACCCATCTCGATCTTTTTGGTGGCTTCATCCTTTTGAATGGTTTCCCAAGATGAACCGCTGTGTCGCTCGCTTTCCTCCGACCCTCGGAACAACTGGTGGAGTTGTGATGGGATAGTTTCCAAATGAGCTGTCCCGTCATGAACAGTATCTACGTAAGGACTTCTTACCGAAAGAGGTAGTATAGGGCTACTGATAGACAGATGCTTTCACAGTTTTAGTTCAGATAATGGGCCTCTCGTCGGGGCCAACGACTCCGCCGATGCTGCGGCGTCGGCCGGCCACGGCGCGGATATCCTCGACGAGTTTTGACTCTGCTTCGGACGCTCATCGCCGTTTCTGAACGAAACAATGTACGTTACGTCGATTCCGAACGAACCGTCTCGACGAACGCATCGGTCGATTCGCGCCACGCCTCGACGAGCCGGTCGTACGCCGGGTCGTCCCCAGCGTCGATCGCATCGTGAACTTCGAGATGGTCGACGGTACGCTTGACGCCCGTCTCGAACGGGATGGAGTAGGTGAATCCGAGATCGCGGCGTGCCTTCGTGTTGTCGAAGACGGTGCTGAACCGGAAGTGGTCCTCGAGCATCCCGGTCCTGTCGGGGACGGCCGCGACGAGCTGGTCCGTCGGCACGTGGACGAGGTCGGGTTCGGGTGCATCGAGCGCGCGGGCGACCCGACGGTGGTACTGGTTCCAGGTGATGTTCTCCTCGCTGGTGACGTGGTAGGCCTCCCCATACGCGTCGGGGTTGCCGACGGTGGCGACGAACGCCCGTGCGACGTCGTCACGGTGGCACGGCCCCCATATCGAGGTTCCGTCGCCGTGGACGACGATGGGGTCACCCGCTCGGATCCGCTCGATGTAGCGGGTGTCGGTCCCGAGCGAGTGGAGCAGCGTGCCCCCTTCGCCGTAGGTGCTCCACGGCCGGATCACGGTAGTAGCGAACAGCTCGTCGTCCACTGCCATGAATCGGTCCTCCGCGTCCGCCTTGTCCGCACCATACTGGCTCACGGGAGGGTCGCGCGCCGCATCTTCGGTGACCGGGTTGCGTTCGGTCGGACGATGATAGACATCGACCGTCGAACAGAACACGTACTGGTCGATCCCGTCACCGAACGCCTCGATGGCTCGGTCGGCTTGGTCGGGTGTAAAACAGACCATATCGATCACGCAGTCGGTGTCTAGGTCCCTGACCTGCGCTGTGAACCGGTCGTGGTCGTCTCGGTCGCCGTGGACGAACTCCACCGACTCCGGAACCGTCGAATCGGTCTCGCCCCGCGTGAAACAGGTCACGTCGTGGCCCGCAGCGACGAGTCCGCGTGTGATGCCGGTGCTGATGAGTCCGGTGCCGCCGATCAAGAGGACGTCCATAGGTGGTGGTCGTCGAGCGAGCGAATAAACCTCTCGGTCACATCACATGAACGAAACGGCTATACTGCTCCCGGACCACCCTCCGGCGCGAAATGGCTCAGTACACCGTCGCCGTCATCGGAACCGGTCCAGACCCACGAAATCCAACCGTCGAGGGGTTTGCGATGGGCTATCGCCATGCGGAAGCCTACCGTGAGAACGACGACTGTCGGCTCGTCGCGTGCGTCGACGTGGTCCCCGAGAACGCCACCGCGTTCGCCGAGACGTTCGGCCTCGACGAAGAACGCGTCTTCGAGGACTACGAAACGATGCTCGCGGCCGTCGAACCCGACATCGTGAGCGTGGCCGTGCCACCGGCCATCCACGAGATGGTCGTCGTCGACTGCGCCCGAAGCGGCGTCGTCGACGCCATCCACTGCGAGAAACCGATGGCGCTGTCGTGGCCGGCCGCCCAGCGGATGGTCCAGACCTGCTGGCGGCGCGACGTCCAGCTCACGTTCAACCGCCAGCGCCGGTTCGGCCGGCCGTTCGTCGCGGCGAACCGATTGATAGCGAAGGGAGCCATCGGCGACCTCCAGCGGATCGAGATCGGGTGGGGTGACTTCTTCGACACCGGGGCACACACCGTCGACCTCGCGGGAATGTTCAACGACGACCGACCCGCCGAGTGGGTCATCGCCCAGCTCGATTACCGCGCGGAGGACGTCCGGTTCGGGGCCCACCAGGAGAACCAGATGTTCGCCCAGTGGCGCTACGACAACGGCGTCTACGGCCTACTCTCGACCGGCGAGGGGACCCCGATGGTCGACGCCGCGTTCGTGCTACGGGGGACCGAGGGCGTGGTTCGTATCGACGTCGCCGACGGACCGACGCTCGAACACGAGCACGACGGGGTTCGCGAGACGGTCAACGTGGACGGTGAGACGATACACGGCACGCCCGAGGACGACGACCGGTTCGGGTCGGTGCTTCAGGACCGTTCGGTCGCGAGCGCCATCGAGGCGCTCGAAACCGGCGAGGAATCGCCGATCGCCGGGCGGGTCGGCCTCAACACCACCGAGGTCCTGTTCGGTGGCTACGAATCGGTGCGCCGCCGTGGTCGCGTCGACCTCCCGCTCGACGGGGTCGAGAGCCCGTTCGAGACGATGGTCGAATCCGGAGCGCTCTCGCCTGCTCCAACCGACGAGTGACCGGGAACCACGAACGCCGGCCTGCTCGGATCGGGATCGAGTAGCACGAAAGAGGGAGTGCGGCCCGTAGCGGATGAGCCGGACCACGGTACCGGCCCCCACATCATCGGCACGACGGAGCGGCGTGGGCCGTGACCGAACCCGAAGCTTATGATTTATGATGTGGCACGTCGAATATCGTCCCGTGGAACCCGATAGCATCCTTTCGTACGTCGAGTCGTATTCGCACCGGGATTGGCTCGAATCGAACGAGGACGAAGGCGTCGTTCGGTTCGCCATGGTGGGGTTGGGGTGGTGGACCCGCGACGAGGCGATGCCCGCCGTCGAGCATTCGACGTTCTGTCGGACGACCGTCGTCGTGAGTGGGTCGGCGGAGAAGGCCGCGAACGTCGAGGACGAGCACGGATCGATACAGGTCGGACTCACCTACGACGAGTTCGTGGCCGGCGAGGCGACCGACGCCTACGATGCAGTCTACGTCTGCACTCCGAACGCCCGTCACCTCCCCTTCGTCGAGGCCGCCGTCGAGCACGACAAGCCGATCCTCTGTGAGAAGCCGATGGAGGCGACGGTCGAACGTGGCGAGGGGATCGTCGATGCCTGCGAGGATGGAAGCACGACGGCGATGATTGCCTACCGAATGCACACCGAACCCGTGGTCAGACGGGCACGGGAACTGGTCAGGGCGGGTGCGGTCGGCGACCCGGTTCACGTCCACGGCGATATGTCCCAGGGCATTCTCGGGTGGGGAGCGGACCAGTGGCGGCTCGACCCCGCCCTCGCCGGCTACGGGACGAGCGTGATGGACCTCGGCATCTACTCCATCAACACCACACGGTTCGTCCTCGACCGCGACCCGGTCGCGGTCCAATCGATGATGAACAGCGACCACGACGCCTTTTCGGCGGTTCCCGACGAGGTCGCAGCGTTCACCGTCGCCTACGAGGACGACGTCTACGGGACCTACACCGCGTCCCAGAACGCTCACCAGACCAGCCACCTCCGGGTCGTCGGGACGGATGGAATGCTGCTGATCGAACCCGCCTTCCACGGCGAGAGCAGCCTAGAGCTCCGGGTCAGTGGGGAGACCGTCGACATCGATGGGAAGCAAGTCGACCAGATGGAAGAGGAGTTCGACTACTTCGCCGACCGTCTCCTCACGGGACGCGACCCCCACGGAACGCCCGAACACGGTCTCGTCGATCTACGAACGCTCGCCGCCATCTACGAGAGCAGCGAGACTGGCAGAACTATCGAGTTGTAGGTCATCGCCCGAGGCTCCGGTGTTGATCGCGCCACCAACTGACTATCGTTCGGGCTGGCTCACCCGTTCGCATCGGAAGTATCACTCGAAGGCCGAATCCACCCACCTTCGTATGAGCAAGACTTATCATCGGTCTCGGATAGGGTGAGAGAAGTGGCGATCCAGACGAACCCCCTCCGAGCCCTCCTCATCGGGATCGGCATCGTTCTCGAACGATTGAGCCTCGTCGACCGGAACCGTGCCCACGAGACGACCGAGCTCGCGTGGCCCCGCATCGTCACGGGCTTCGCTCGAATGTCCAAAAGCGTCGTGGACGTCGCGATGGTCGGTGTATTCACCGGCTCGACGGCCATCGCAGGGATGGGGTTCGCGGGACCTTACTGGGGAATGACGTTCGCCATCGGCAGCGGAATGGCTGCGGGCACGATCGCGCTCGTCTCCCAGCGATACGGTGCGGGTGCCGACGACGAACTCGGACAGGTCGTTCGTTCGAGCGCTCTCCTGGTGACCGTCATCAGTCTCCCCGTCGCCGCGGCGTTCTGGGTCTTTCCGCTCGAACTCGTCGGGTCGTTGAGCGACGACCCCGGTGCCGTCGGGTTCGGCGCGGAGTACCTCCGGGTTCTCGCGCTCGGGGTTCCGTTCGCCATCCTGAACCAGATCGGAAGCCGTGTGCTGGTCGGCGTCGACGACGCGTGGACGCCGATGGTGGTCCGCTCGGGCGGGGCGGTAGTCAACGCCCTTCTCAACACCGTCCTGATCTTCGGGCTCGGGATGGGGGTCACCGGGGCCGCACTCGGTACCATCATCGCCGCTGCGCTGGTCACGACCGCGTTCGCCCTGGGTCTGACGGTCGGTCGGCTCCCCGTGATCGGCGAGTTTCCGGTACGTATCGACGTCTCCAAGCGATACGTTCAGTGGGGGGTCTTCGGCGACCTCGTTTCGATCGGCCTGCCGGTCGTCGGCCGCAGTTCCGTCTGGACGGTGGCCCGGTTTCCGATACTCGTTTTCGTCGGCACCTTCGGCCCACAGGTCGTCGCCGCCTACGTCGTCAGCCGGCGGATATGGGGACTGATGAACGTGCCCGGATGGGGATTCGGTCTCGCCGCGAGCAGTCTCGTCGGTCGAGCGCTCGGGGCGAACGAGGAGGATCGTGCGGCGGTCTACGGTCACGAGATAACGTACTTCACGGTGGCGACGTACCTTCTCGGAGCGGTCGTCGTCGCGGTGTTCGCCGAGGAGATCGTCGCGGTGTTCGTTACCGATCCTCGATCGTCGATGGTCCCGGTAGCGACGGGGTTCGTGTACGCTGCCTGTCTCGCGGTCGTTCCACAGGGCGTCACGGAGAGCATCGCCGGTGCGCTCGATGCGACGGGCGACACGAACTGGCCGTTCTACGGACGTGCCGTCGGGATGTTCGTGTTCGCGATTCCGCTCACCTATCTCGGCGCGACGACGTCGCTCGGCTTGGTCGGGTTGTATCTGGCCTTCCTCGGCGAGAGTCTCCCCTCGGCGCTCATCAGCTACTATCGGTTCCGTTCCGAACGGTGGAAACGGATCAGCCGAAAGTACCGGCCCGAGAGCACCGCCGGGAACGACTGACTCGACCTCGTTCCGGGACACTCCAAGTACCACGAAGGTGACCGAACGGTAGAAAGGAGAACGGTCCTCTCCCGACGAAAACGCTACGAGCCGGAGTCGTTCGTGCCCTGTCGTTCGAGAACGTCGACGAACCGGTCCGCGAACTCGACCGTCCGCCTCGGCAGCCCGTACCGCTCGGTCGTCATGTCGTACTCGCGGATTCCGGAGACGAACTCGCCGGTGTGGGTGATCGTCGTCACGGATTCGCGAACGTCGATATCGAGAACGCCGTCGTCGGTGTCGAGCCACGGCTGTGTCCGTTGTTTCTCGTCGTACTCGATCGTGTACGTATCGCTACCGACGGCGGCCACGATATCGTCGACCTCACCGACCTCGACTCGGTCGTCCGCAGCAACGAGAAACAGCGTCTCGCCCTCGCACTCCGGTTCGTATCGTCTCATCGATGTAGGAAGCATCGTCCGTAGCGTAATATCGTTGTCGCCATCGCGGTTCGACCGAAGGAGGTGCTCCTCACCCGAGACGAACCGTGATGTCGCCATCGAAGTTGAGGAGCACCGACTGGACCGTATCGCCGAACAGCGCCTTTCCGGTCGGTGAGCGGCTCCGCCCACTGATGAAGACGTGCTCGCAGTCGTACTCCCTCGCAGCCGCGATGATCCGCGAGGCGCGGTCGTCCGGGTCCGTCACCGAACCGATGGTCTCGTACTCGAACGCGGGTTCCTCGAACGTCTCCGCTACTGCTTGCTCCAGACGGGTGTGGATCGACTGCAGCGCGTCCCGGTCGCTATAGGAGGTGTTCTCGACGTCGGCGATGACGTCGAGCGTGGCTCTGGTTTCGTCGAACTCGTCCGGGTCGACGGTCGCGAACAGGTATAGCTTCGTTCCGACCCCAGCGGCGATCGCACCCGCCTTCTGGAGCAGCCGGTCGCCTTGGTCGGTTCCGTCGACGACCACCAGTGCGCGTTCCACGTTACTTCCCCCCATCCGAAGTGGCGTGAGACATCCGTGGCCTTCGTCCGGAGCCCGTGTCGGCCCGATCTCCGTCTCGCTCGACGCCGTCCAAGGCCCGTGACCGGCGATAGTTCGTCTCAATCATCCGCGAGCGCGTCCTCCCTGGCTGCCCCTTCCAGCGGTTCGCTGTCCCAGTACTCGTGGTCCGGGTCCTCGCGGAAGCACGCGGCGCTTCCACCCGCACCCTCGACGTCCAGGAGGTCGGGGTGCTGTTCACGACACGTCTCACGGGCGACGGGACAACGCGTATGGAACCGGCAGCCCGAGGGCGGGTCGACCGGGTCCGGTACGTCGATCTCCCTGATCGGTGGGTCGTCGGCTCCCATCGCGTCCAAGTCGAGGTCCGGCGTGGCCCACCGGAGGACTTCCGTGTAGGGGTGGCGCGGGTCGTGGATGAGCCGTTCGGCCGACCCGATCTCGACGATCTCGCCGAGGTACATCACGGCGATCCGTCCGTCCCCGTGCTCGGCAAAGTACCGCGCGTTCGAGAGGTCGTGACTGATGAAGAGGAAGGACGTGTTGAAATCCGACTGGAGTTCCAACATCAGGTCCATGATCTCGATCCGAAGCGAGACGTCGACCGCGCTGATCGCCTCGTCGGCGAGTATCGCGTCCGGATTCATCAGGAGGGCGCGCGCGAGCACGACGCGCTGTTTCTCACCGCCGGAGAGCTGGTGGGGATACCGGTCGAGGAAATCCCCCGCCGGCGTCATCCCGACCCGTTCGAGCAACGAGTGCATCCGGCTCCGACGTTCGTTCCTGCCGATGTTCGGATACGTGTGTCGGAGCGGTTCGGCGAGGATATTGGCGATCCGCCGGTTCGGGTTGAGCGCACTGCCCGGGTCCTGGTGGATGATCTGGAGCGCGGAGCGGATATCGTCGTACGAGACGTCGCTATCGCTCTCGTCCGCTTCCCAGATGTCCTGTCCCTGGTACTCGATCGAGCCGCCGGTCGGCCGCTGAAGCCCGATCATCGTCTTGCCGAGCGTGGTCTTGCCACAGCCGCTCTCGCCGAGCAGACAGACTAGGTCCTGTTCTTCGATGTCGAGCGAGACGCCGTCGACCGCCCGCACCACCTCCGGGTCGCCGCTGAACCGTTCGAGCAGTCCCTGCTCTTTCGTGAAGTGAACCTCGACGTCGTCGAGCGAGAGCAGCGGTTCGGCGTCGGCCGTGCTCCGTCCCTTCTGCCCCTCGAACGAACGGGGTGGCTCGGGGCTGGCGTCCGTCTCGCCGAAGTTGAGCGGGATCTCCTCGCGGGCCTCGTCGTGGTAGTGACACGCGGCTCGATGTTCGGTACCGCCGTCGACCGCGGCGAGCGGCGGTTCGTCGCGCTGGCACTTCTCCGTCGCGAGCGGGCATCGTGGGTGGAACCGGCAGCCGGAAGGGATGTTCACCGGGGCGGGTCCCTCGCCCTCGATCGGCTCCATCTCCGAGAGCGGCGCGTCGAGGTTCGGCGTCGCGTTCAGCAACGCCCGGGTGTACGGATGCGCCGAGTTGCCGATGATCTCGTCGCGTGGACCGATCTCCGCGAACTGGAACGCGTAGATGATCGCCATCCGGTCGGCGAGCGAGGCGACCAACGGCAGGTCGTGTGTGATGAAGACGATCGTCAGGTCGTACTCGCTCTGGAGGTCGTCGAGGAGCTGGAGGATCGACCGCTGCATCAGCAGGTCGAGCGCGGCCGTCGGCTCGTCCATCACCAACACCTCCGGATTCAACGCCATACTCAGCGCGATCAGCGCCCGTTGTTGCATCCCTCCCGAGAGCTCGTGTGGATAGGAATCGAGCACGCGTTCGGGTTCGAGGTAGAGGTTCTCGAGGAGCTCCCGAGCGAAATCGAGACCCTTCGAGACGTCCCTATCGTGGGTGCGAAGGGTCTCCTTGAAGTGCCCGCCGATCTTCATCGTGGGGTTGAACGAACTCATCGCCCCCTGGAAGACCATCGACACTTCCTCCCAGCGGAACTGCCGCAGTTCCTCGTCGCTCAACTCCAGGATATCGACCGTCGACCCGTCCTGGCCGTGGTACTGTATCTGCCCGCTGAGCTTGCCGGGGTCGGGAACGGCGTCGAGAAGCGCGGAGGCGAACATCGACTTGCCGCTCCCGCTCTCGCCGACGATGCCGAGAACCTCGTGTCGGTCGATGTTGACGTTGACGTCCTCGAGGACGTGCGTTTCGCCGCCGCTGTAGGTGACGTTCGTATCGCTGATCTCGATGATCGGGTCATCGACGGTGCTCGTGGTCGTTCGGGGTCCGGATGTGGTGTTCGTAGCCATCTACATCGACTCCGTGGTCGCTGATTCGTTCTCCTCGGTCACCGTCTCGGATTCGCCGGTGAGGCGGGTCCTGACGCGCGGGTTGAAGATGCGGTCCATACCCTGGCTTATCAGAACCAACGCGAACGTGAGCCCGACGATGGTGACGATGGGGACGAGCAGCCAGTGCAACGCCTGGAAGGTGAACAGGCCACCCTGATTGTAGGCGTTGTTCAACGTCACTCCCCAGTTCTGGCCCGTGTAGGGCAGAACGCCGATGAAGTACAACCCGACCGACGCGAAGATGGTGTATCGCGCGGCGAGCACGAAGTTGACCATCACGTAGGGCATGATGTTCGGGAGGATGTCCTTCAGGATGATGCGCGGCGTGCTGGTTCCCATCGTTCGCGACGCCTCGACGTAGCTCTTCTGTCGTATCGAGAGGACCTGTGACCGTATCGACCGACCCAAGCCCGCCCAGTAGTTGATCGTGAGGACGACGCCGAGGAAGATCGGGTTCTCGGGGCTCAGCGTGATCGCCAAGACGATCACCAACGGGAGACCCGGGATCGCCATGACGAAATCCGAGATGGACGTGATGGCGCTGTCGACGGCCCCGCCCTTGTACCCGGAGACGGTACCGACGACGACCGCGAGGCTGGTCGCCCACACCCCGCCCGCCAACACCATCAACAGGATGAACGGCGTCGAGTCGATCATCAACGCCAGGAGGTCGACGCCGGACTGGGTCGTCCCGAGGGGGTACTGTATCGTCTGGAACGGGGCGAGAAGCCGCTCGGCCTGATTGGGCGACGGGTTCCGCCACAGACCGAACACCGCCGCGACCGCCATGGCGATGTACACGCTCAGGATAGAGAGCCCGATCCGAGTACGCATGTCGGACCACGCGATCAGACCGGGCTCGTACAGCCGTTTGCGGTAGAACTCGTTCAAACGCTCGCGGCGGGTCACCTCGACCGACGACGCCTCGGAGCGCCAGTCTATCTCGTCCGACGAGGAATCCGCCTCAGTAGCCATCGGAATCACCCGTGCTGATCCGTGGGTCGATCAGACCGTAGGTCAGGTCGGCGATGTAGACCGCGACGACGAGCGTCACCGTGATAACGAGGAAACACCCCATCATCAGCGGGTAATCGTTCGCGTTGACCGCCTCGATCAGGTAGTAACCGAGGCCGGGGTACGAGAAGATCTCCTCTAGAACCACGGTTCCGCCGAGTCGGAACCCGATCAGGAGCAACAACCCCGTGTACATCGGGAGAATGGCGTTCTGTGCGACGTATCTGGTCGCGATGCGCCCGTCGGTGAGTCCGCGGAGTCGGGCGACTTCGACGAACTCCTCGCCGAGTACCTGGATACTGTTGCCGCGCATGTTGAGTGCCGTCGATCCGATCCCGCCGATGGTGAACGCGATGATCGGGAGCGCAGCGTGGTGGAGGACGCTGATGATGTACGTCGGATTGAGACCGGCTTCGAGACCGCGGTCGACCGCGTTCCCGGTGGGGAACCAACCGAACTGGTAGGCGAAGAAGAACACGAAGATGACCGCAAATATGTAGTAGGGGACCGACATGAGGAAGATCGACCCGCCCGAGAAGAACTGGTCGAATCGGGAGCCTTCCCAGTACGCCTGCACCGCACCGACGAGCACGCCGATGACGAACATCAACACCGTGGACGTCAAGACGAGGAACACCGTCCACGGGAGTGCACCCGCGATCACGTCCACGACCGGTTGGCCCAGCGATATGGACTCCCCCATGTCGAGCTGAGCGATGCCGATCAGGTAATCGATGTACTGCTGCCACAGCGGTGCGTCGGGGCGAATGTTCTGCAACGCCTCGATACGTGCGTTCACCTGTTCGACGGGAACCCCCTGCTGGAGGAGCTCGATTCGGAGTTGCGTGAAGGGTCCGCCCGGCAGCAGCCGGATCAGGCCGAAGGTCAGCGTCGCCACCGCGAGTATCGTTATCGGGATCTTTGCCGTCCGTTTCAGGTAGTAATCCATTGTTGGATAACGTAAATGAAGTTAGTTATAGTTATCGAACTAGCCTTTGTACTGCAGTTCGCCCTTGTTGACCCACCAGAACGGCGGCCATTTGACGCGTCGGTGGAGGCTGTTCTTGTTTGGTGCCGTCCACTCGTCGGTCGTCGTCCAGGACTGTTCGAACTTGGAGACGAGACCGAGGAACGGCAACTCGATGTTGTTGTGCCACGCGGACCGCTGGACGAAGGGGCGGGACTTCTCGTCGCTCGGTTGCTGGGCGATCTTCTCGGTCGCCTGCAGTGGGTTGAGCGTCATCTGCCCGCCGTTCCGGCCCGGGATCGTCTGTTCGGAATCGGCCTTCTCTCGGTAGCCGTGGCCACCGCCGATCTCCGGCTCCCAGAGCTGGTAGTAGAGCGGGAAGTACGGGAACGTCGACCGGGACCCGCCGGGCAGCCAGTAGAGACTTCCCATCTTGAAGTTGCTGTTCGAGTACCGGCTGAACCAGTCGTTCGTCGGCAGCGTACTGATCGAGAAGTCGAAGCCGAAGTCGTTCAATTGGTTGACCGTGGTCTGTGTCATCGTGGTCCAGTCCGTCCACCCGGCCGGCGAGAAGTAATCCCCGCCGACGGTGTTCCCGTTACCGTCCTGCCACGTGCCGCCCTGTTTGGAGAACCCTGCGTCCTGGAGGAGTTTGGTCGCCTTGTTGGTCTGGCTCGATTTCGCACCGTAGGTCTCGAAGTCGCTCTGCCAATCACCCAGCCAGTACTCCTGGTCCTTCGGCGCGATCCCACAGGGGATCGGTGTGACGAACTTCGAGCGCGGACCCGCGTTCTCGACGATCGATTGCCGGTTGATCACGTGGGCGACTGCCTGTCGGACCGCGCGCTGTCCGAAGACGGGGTCGTTGTGGTTGAAGACGATACCGTATCCCCACTTGGCTGGAATGTTGACCTCCTCGATGAAGTCCGGGAACTGGTCGACGATCTCGGGGGGAACGAACAGACTCGTCGCCGCGTCGACGTCCTGCCCCGATATCAGCGCTTGCTGCTGGGCGGTGTTCCCACCGAAACTCGGGATCAGATACGAGTTGAAGTTCACGTTGTCGGCCCCGTAGAACTGTTGGTTGCGCTCGTACTCGAACGCCTGTCGGTCCTTGCCCACGAACGAGAACGCGCCGCTCGCGACGGGGTCCTCCCACGCCCACTGGAGGAACTCGGATTCGGAGGCGTCCAGCCACTGTCTGTGGGTCTCGGCTTTCGTATCCACGAACCAGTTCGTGAGTTCGAACTTGATGATCCGCGGGTTGGTCGTCCCGGAGAGGTTCAATCGAGCGGTCTTCTCGTCGACCAAATCGTATCCGTCGAGGTAGCCCCAGAGGGAGGTCCCCGTCTTCTTCGCCAGTTTGAGTTGGACGTCGAGGTCCTCGGTCGTCCAGTCGTCCCCGTTGTCCCACTTCAGGTCGTCGCGGAACGTCAGCGTCGCTTGCTGAGCTTTGACCTGTAGGTCGCTCAGCGCACCGAGAATGAACTCGTCCTTGTTGAACGAGTACTTCAGGAACGGAGCGAAGACCGGCCTCGCCGCCGGCCACGCGAAGTTCTGACTCCCCGACGAGTTGAAATGGAGGTCCGCGGGGTTGCCGGTGTAAGCGTTCCTGAACGCGACGTCGTGTACGTTGTTACCGCCTCCGCCGCTACCGGATCCTGAACCGTTGTTACCGCCACTCCCGTTACCACCGCTGCCGTTCCCACTTCCATCGCTGTTACCGGTACATCCAGCGAGTGCAGCCATCCCCGACGTTCCGGCTACCGCCAGCATCTTTCGGCGGCTGATCACTTCGTCGTAGTCGCTCTGACTCCTATCGGGCCCCATTACATGAACAATGATTATACGCCTGCTAATAAATGTTATGGATGGTGTGACACACGAATCGCCACTGATGACCGAGGAAGAACTCGCTATCGATCCAGTGACCAGCAACGCTCTGGGCCACGATAGAACGGACGGCTGGCCCACCGCTACGCTTTTAAAAACCCTCCCCCGAACGTGATCCATGTCGAAAACGTCTACGCTGCTCGACCTCGTCTGCGCTCAGCGTCGACAGATGCGGCTCATAATCGCCCTCGTTATCGCGATGGGGTTGTTTCTCCTCCTCTCGCTGCTGTTCGTCGAACCTGGTGACAGATCCTACCCCATTCTCGTCATCGACATCGTCCTCGTCGTCGCCGCACTTCTCTTCTTCAGTGCGACCCACTGGTACTGTACGAAACGAGCGATGGACGACTGAACCCTGCGGACGTTCGTTGACTATCTACGACCCACTCGAAAGGAAGTCCGCGGTTTCCGCTGCGAGTTCCCGAACGTCTTCGTCGTCGTCGCTCTCCACGACTGACCGGAGTTTCGGTACGGCGCTATCGTCGCCGAGTCGCCCGAGAGCCCGAACAGCACGGGCACGCACGACCGTTCGGCCATGGTCGAGGCAGTCGACCAGGCGACCGCGGACCGGAACGACGGCGGACGGATCCCGTGCTGCGATCTCACCGAGCGCATCGACTGCTCCCCCCACGATCGCTGGGTCCGTATCGTCAAGCAGTTCGGCGAGGCCGTCTACGGTTCCGGAGACGGAGCCGGGCGCTGTTTCGGTAATGGCGACCACTACGTTGATCAGCGTTCGACGGCTAGAGATACGCCGTTTGCGTTCCGTCTCCTCGTGCTCCTGGAGGGTTTGCCGGGTCACGGGGTCGCCAGTGAGCTCGTCGAATTGGCGCGGCTTCGAGTCGAGTTCGGTCGCTTCGAGGGCTTCCACGATACCCCGGACATGCGGTGTGAGAAAGCTGGGGCGATCGACGACGAGCCTGGCGAGGAGCCGTCCACCGCGTGACTGTATGTTGGTGTGTTCGGTGTTGAGCGCCTCGACGAGCGGTGACAGTTCGCCTTCGAGCATATCCGGGTTCTCGTTTACGACCGTATCGAGGAGCTCCAGTGTTCGTAGCGCAACTGTGATGTCGTCGTCGGCGGCGTGTTCTACGATCTCGTCGAGATAGGGTTCTATGGCGTGGATATCCTCGTCGATGACGCTCTGACAGACTTCGAGCCCCTCCTGGCGAACCAATGGATTCGGGGAGTCGAGCGCGGCGAGTAGCTCACGTCTGTTGTCTTCCGATGAGATCGCTTGTGAACCGCTCTCTGAGAGTGGAGGAGGGGATTCTTCGTTCATGGTTCGAGGCATGCATCGGCAATTTAAAAACGTGAGGGTCGTCCGCTGGCCATCGTTCCCATGGGTCGGACCAGGACCACCTTCTCAGGCTCTACTTTCCAACATTCCACCCCACAGGAAGCATTTACTGGTCCGTTTTGAATGTGAATCGGGCGATAGACGGCGACCCACCACGGACTGGCCTGTATCTGCTTGGTGAGCGTAGTGATGGGTCCGTTCGAAGTGCAGACCCGAGTCCATCGGTCCGGTCCACGATTAGTGGAATTAGTCGTGCTCGATCGACCACACGTTTCGTCGAGTGCTGGATCGCTCTCGTCCGAGTTGAGCGGTATGCCGGTCGGTGTTGGAAGACGTGCTGGCTGCCCGTTAGTAACAACCATATGCGTGTTATACACGGTGAATAATGAACAATGGCCGTGGCACACTGCAGAGAGGAAGCGAGATAATGTAGATTTGTCGATAAGTACGGCAGCTGACTTTTCGGCACGAATTGTAGAATATTGTGGGATAACGTCCAAATTTATCGATATATACACTCTATCCGTTCCGAATTAGAGTATTTCGATCTACCATGGTTGGACGACATACGAGAGCGATCCTACGAGGGTCCGGGTCAGGTTGCGATGACCACGTGAAGTAGCAGATCCGAGCGCTTAGTCGTATGTGTGTTTGACTTCGATGATGTTGGTCGTGTTCCGAAGTTCCGGGAGCAGTTCCTCCGCGATCCGTTGCTCCCTGAGGCGTTCTTTGGGACCTGAGAGCGAAAGCGCACCGAGGAGCGTGCCGTTCGCGATTATCGGCGTGGCGATCGAACGGATACCGCTCCTGCGCTCTTCGTCCTCTAGAGCATATCCCTGTAGTTCGATCGTTCTGAACTCCCGGATGAGGTCCTCGAATTCCGTAATACTGTTTTCGGTCGCAGCAGGGAGCCCGCGTCGGTCGACGATGTCGTCGATGTACTCCGATGGCTGGTACGCCAAGAGTACTTTCCCGAGGGCGGTCAGGTGCATCTTCGAGTGTTCACCGGTCAGTGCGTTGTCGTAGACAGCGTCGCTTCCCTCGGATTGATAGAGTATCACTCGGAATCCGTTCTCCTCGATACCGAGGTTCGCGACTTCCCCCGTCGCTTCGGCGAGTTTGTCGACTTCCGATTTCGCAGTCGAGTAGATCCTGTATTGGTGCCGAGCGAGGACTCCTGTCTGGAGAAAACGCAAACTGAGTCGATATCCGGTATCGTCGTGAGTGACGAACCCCTCCGATTCGAGCGTCTTCAGATAGACGTGCGCCGTGCTTCTCGGCATCTCCAACCCATCGGCTAAATCGGCGATTCGCACGCTTCCCGCCCCCTGTATCTCCCGAATCACGTCGAACGCTCGCTGGACGGATTTGACCCGTTTTCCCCCGTTGTTTCGGTCGTTCGGTACCATGGCGTGAGCCAGGGGACCGTGACATATAAGATCCACTATCGGTGGATCCGGTGGTGACTACCGTCGAAAGGACGAGATGGCGGGACACTTCCGGATGAGCGACAGCCCTCGCTCTCGTGTCGCTCGATTCGATATCTCCGTTCGATTCCCGATTCGGATGACCGGCAACGCTTTAGCCGAGGCGGCGGGATCATGCGGCTATGTCACTCGAATCCTACGACGATTGCTGGCTGCGATACGAGCCAGCCGACGGCGAGCGTCGTGAATCGTATCGAACGCGGTGTGAGAACGTCTACGCATCCGTGGGTTCGCCCGAACTGGGTGCCGTTCGCGACGAACTCCGACGCGCGATGACCGGGCTGCTCGAACGCGAGCCCCATCTCTGGCAGCATCCGCCGCGGTCGGTGGAGGGGTTTCTCGCGGTCGGGACGCCTGACGAGATGGAGATGATCGCGGACTCGGTTTCGACCGACCGAGTGGCGGCGCTCGGCGACGGCGGGTTCCGTATCCGGTCGGTCGAGTGGGAGGGAGCCGAGTGCGTCGTCGTTACGGCTTCGACCGACCGAGGACTAGTCTACGGTACCTTCCACCTCCTCCGTCGCATGGCGAACGGCCACCCTATCGACGACCTCGACGTCACGGAGGAACCGGCGAACCACGAGCGAGTGATCGACCACTGGGACGACCCGTTCCGACGGTCGGTCGAACGGGGCTACGCTGGTCCGTCCATCTTCGACTGGGAGCGACTTCCCGACCTCCGAGAACGGTACGTCGACTACGCCAGGCTACTGGCCTCGGTGGGGATCAACGGGGTCGTCCTCAACAACGTCAACACCAAGATCCCCGGCCGGGGGAGCGCGAACGAGTTCGTCTCCGGGAAGGCCGGCTGGCAACTCCTCACCCAGGACGGACTCGAAAAGGTCGCGGCGCTCGCGTCGGTGTTTCGGCGCTACGGGGTCCGACCTTACCTCTCGGTCAACTACGCCGCCCCGATGTTGATCGACGACTACGACACGGCCGACCCGCTCGACCCCGACGTCGAGGAGTGGTGGGCACGGAAGGCCGAGGAAGTGTACGACGCGATCCCGGATTTCGGCGGTTTTCTCGTCAAGGCCGACTCGGAGGGCCAGAACGGTCCCTACGACTACGACCGGACGCACGCCGAGGGAGCGAACGTCCTCGCGCGCGCGCTCGAACCCCACGGGGGACGGGTCTGGTGGCGCGCGTTCGTCTACGCCGACCACGACGACCGTGCGGTCCAGGCCTACGAGACGTTCGAGCCGCTCGACGGCGAGTTCCTCGACAACGTCACCCTCCAAGTCAAGAACGGTCCCATCGACTTCCAGCCCCGCGAGCCGGTGTCGACGCTGTTCGGGGCGATGGACGGGACGGACCTCGCCTGCGAACTCCAGATCACCCAGGAGTACACCGGTCAGGGCGTCCACACCTGTTATCTCGTGCCGCAGTGGAAGGAGGTTCTCGACTTCGACACGCACGCTAGCGGCGAGGGTTCCCCCGCGAAGGACGTCTTTTCCGGGAGCGAGGGCGCTGGGATCGCGGGCGTCGGCGTCGTGGGCGAGGACCCCACGTGGACGGGAAACTACCTCTCGCAGGCGAACCTCTACGGGTTCGGACGGCTGGCGTGGGACCCCGACCTCGACACCGAGACGGTCACCGACGAGTGGGTGCGACAGACGTTCGGTGGCGATCCGGCAGTTATCGACACCGTCAGTGGAATCCTCCACGATTCGTTGCCAGCCACCGTCGACTACGAGACCGGCGGCCTCGGGCTGATCCACATGATGTACAACGGCGAGGCGCGCCTCGAGAACCACTACGACCCCTCGCCGGCGGAGTGGCCGGGCTATCACGGCGCGACCGAGGACGGCATCGGGATCGACCGAACCTCGGGAGGGAGCGGTTACGTCGGCCAGTATCACGAGCCCGTCGCCGAAACCTACGACGACCCCGAAACGTGTCCCGAGGAACTGCTTCTGTTCTTCCATCACCTGCCGTGGGAGTACGAACTCGCCGACGGGACGACGGTGGTCCAACGGCTCTACGACAACTGCTTTTCGGGCGTCGAGGTGGTGCGGGACCTCCGGGAGCGATGGCAAGCACTCGCGGGCAGGATCGATGACCGACGGTATCGCCATGTGGCCGAGCGGCTCGAAGAACAGGTCGTCCAGGCCGAGCGATGGCGCGATACCCTCGTCGCGTTCTTCTACGAGCACTCCGAGATCCCGGACGAACACGGTCGGGTACCGCTGACGGAGTCGAATCGGGCCGTTCCGCCACGAGAGGACTGACCACGACCGGCACGAATCGATCGCCGGCGACGGTTTTCAGTCCGAGCCTTCGGCGAGTACATCCATGATGGCGTGATAGGCTGGCTTCGGGGTGGACCCATCGAACAGGAGCGGGTCGTCGGTGAGCCCCGAGAACCATCCCGGGACCCACGAGTCACCATCGCGTACGCCCCACGTGACGAGCGTCTCACAGCCCGTATCGAGACACGCCTCCACGATGGAGCGGTAGTACTGGGCTTGCTGTTCGCGGTGGTCCTCGGGCACTTCTCCTTCGGGGTACGCGACGTCCATCTCGGTGATCTGGACGTCGAGACCCAAGTCCTCGAACCGATACACGTTCTCGGCGACCGACCCGGGATCGGGTTCGTCGTGGAGGGCGTGTAGCTGGAGTCCCACGCCGTCGATGGGGACGTCGCGGTCGAGCATCCCCGTGATGAGGTCGTAGACCGCGTCGGATTTCTCGTTGATCCCGTCGGCCCCGTAGTCGTTGTAGTAGAGGTCGGCGTCGGTAACGTCGTCGGCCCACCCGAACGCCTCGTCGAGGTACGCCTCGCCCATCGCGTCGTACCAGACCGTCTCGCGCATCGAGCCATCGTCGGCGATGGCCTCGTTGACCACGTCCCAGACATCGATTTTGTCTCGATACCGCCCCGCGACCGTGTGGATGTGGTCGCGCAGGAACCCCTCGATCCCATCGTCGGTGTACGCCCACTCCTCGAACCACTCGGGCGTCTGGTTGTGCCAGACCAGCGTGTGTCCACGGACGGTCATATCGTACTCCAGACCGAAGTTCACGACCGCGTCCGCGTCCCCGAAGTCGTACGTATCGGGCGATGGTCGGAGGGGTCCCATCTTGAGCGCGTTCTCCGGCGTCACCGTCGTGAACTCCCGTCGAAGGAGTTTCCAGTAGCCCGCATCGTTGCGGAGCAGGTCGGCGTCGACCGCCGCACCGACGTCGAATCCCCGCGATTCGGCGACCGAACGGAGGCTCGTCCGTGCTGTCATCGTCTCCGATACCGCAGCCGACCCAAATAGTCGTGTGGGTTCGTCCGGTCGGGAACGGCTACTCGGTCGGATACGCCGCCGACTCGGCGAGCACGGTCGAACCGTCGAGGTCCCAGTCTTCGAGGTATCGTTCTTGCGCTCCAACGAGGTCCGCGAACAGTTCCCGCGAGTCGTCGGGTGGGAGGCTGCGGACCTGCGGGTCGATCAGGAACCCCTCGAACGCCGCATCGAGATCGCCTGTACGCGAGGCCTCGACGACGGTCTCTTGGGTGTCGATGTGGCCGCGGATGAGGCTCCGGACCGGACGGGGAAAGCCACCGGCGGCGATGGGTCTGACCTCGTTTCGCCGAATCACGGCATTGGTCTCCACCACTGCGTCCGAGGGAAGGTCCTCGATCTGGCCCTCGTTCGGGAGGTTGACGTTCGTGACGTAGGTTTCCTCGCCGAGGAGCGCGCCGAGGACGTCCATGAACGTCTCGTTCGAGGGTTCGAGGGTGAACTCGCGCTCGCCGCTCATCCACGCCTCGACGTCGGTGGTCTGGTCGGATTCGGCGGGCGTCCAGTGCTTGGCGCGGTAGTCGCTGCCGGTACGTTTGACGCCCCACCGGTTCAACGTCGCTTCGCCGCCCTGGATGAACCAGTTCGCGTACTCGACGAGGTGGCGGTCGCCCGTCGCCGGGAGTACGCCGAAACGCCGGTAGAGCTCCCACGTCACCTGCCAGTTGTCGGTGAACACGCTCTCGTCGACGAGGTCCTCGGTCGTGAACGTCCGGCGAGCCTCCTCGCGTCCGGCGAGGTCGTCGATCAACGGCCAGAGGTCGACACCCCGACACCTCGCCTCGTCGACCCAGGTGAAGTGGTTGATCCCCTTCACGTTGACCGAGATATCCTCACGCGAGGCGTCCATACCGAGATGATCCGTGGCGTACCGAGCGAGGCGTTCGCGCGTTCCGAGCACCTCGTGACACAGCCCGATCGCGTTGATGTCGGGGTACTCGTCGTAGAGCGCGCGGGTGATGAAATGCACGGGGTTCGTGTAGTTGAACACCCACGCGTCGGGACAGTGCTCACGAATCGCAGCGGCGAACTCGCGATAGACGGGTATCGTCCGCATCGCCCGGAAGAGTCCGCCGGGGCCGGTGGTCGCCGCGACCGCACCGTGGATGCCGTACTCTTGTGGGATGTCGAGGTCGTGAACGAACGTCTCGGCCGGGTCGTACTGGGTCGAGAGGACCACGAAATCCGCGCCGTCGAGTGCGGCTTCGACGGTCTCGGTCGCCCCATAACTCCAGTCGGCGGTCGCGTTCTCTTGGTCGTCGACCCAGTTACCGAAACGGACGTTGCGTTCGGCACTTTCGGAGGTGGTATCGTAGAGACGGACCTCGCCGTCGATCCCCGAGAGTGCGAGGTCCTGGAAGAGCGCCGGTGCCCACTGGCGGCTCCCACCCCCGATGTAGGCGATGTGAACGTCGTCTCCGTCGACCGATCCGTGTGTACTGCTCGCTAGCGTCATCGACCGTTGTTTCACGACAACCGCCTAAATAGGTGTGGTCGGTGTTCGTCGCCTTTCGTGCCGAAAAATCGCAGTTTCTCGTTGATTAGTACCTCTCGCCGTCCAGCACGCTTTTACCCCCTCGAATCGACCCGTGAGATATGCCGGTCGACGAAGACAGTGACCCGATACCGATATCCTCCGATACGCGAATGCGAGTCGGACTTGGCCAGTTCATGGAACCAACCGAGGAACGACTGCGATTCATCAAGCAGCTCGGGGTTAACGACGTTCTGTTGAACCTGTATCAGTACAGTTCGAATTACGAACACATGCCCGACGGCGAACGAATGCCCCTCTCACGTACTGGCGAGTGGTCGGTCGATGACCTGACGACGCTCCGCGAGCGGGTCGAGAACGCGGGTCTGCGGTTGAACGCCATCGAAAACGTCCCCGTCTCCTTCTACGGCGACGTGATGATGGGAGGACCCGAACGCGATGACCAGCTACGACGGCTCAAAGACCGGGTCCGGAACATGGGTGCAGCCGACATCCCGCATTTCGGTTACCACTGGGCACCTGCCGGCGTCTGGCGAACCGGAAACGACACCGTCCGCGGCGGCGCGTCGGTGTCGGCGTTCGACGCCGAAGCGGCCGATGAAAGCCTCACCCACGGGCGCGAGTACACGGAGTCGGAGATGTGGGAGAACTACGAGTACTTCCTGCGCGAGATGATCCCCGTCGCCGAGGAAGCGGGCGTGAAGCTGTGTCTTCACCCGAGCGACCCGCCGATGGAGCGATTGGGCGGTGTTCCACAGATCGCCCGAAACTTCGAGAACTTCAAGCGCGCGATGGACCTGGTCCCCAGCGACAACCACGGCCTCGACCTCTGTCTCGGCTGCTGGTCCGAGATGGGGGCGGACCTTCCGGCGGTGATACGGTATTTCGGTGAACGTGACGAGCTGTTCTACGTCCACTTCCGAGACGTCGAAGGAACGATTCCGACGTTCAAGGAGACCTTCGTCGACGAGGGCAACTACGACGCCTACGAGGTGTTGAAGCTGCTCGACGAGGTCGGCTTCGACGGAATGATGATCCCGGACCACACCCCCCATGTGGAGGGCGATTCCGACTGGGAACACCGAGGACGGTCGTTCACGGTGGGCTATCTCCGAGGGATGTTGAAGGCGATGCGTTCCGAACGAACGGAGCGCGAACTCCGAGCGTGAACTCGGTCCCGCTGCATCGGAACCCCGCTCCCGAGAACACGGCAACAAGGACGAGCACGCGAACGACCAGATATTTATTGTGATATCCCGATACTCGAAGCGATGAACTCACTCTCATCGACGGACATGAGCTTCGGTTGCCAGGTCGTCAGCTACGGCGACGTGGGCGCGACCGTCGACCAGGCGGTGCGCGCCGAGTCGGCGGGGTTCGACACCATCACGGTGCCCGACCACCTCTTCCATCCGACGGGGTCGACGGAGTTCCTCGTCGACCCGCCGTGGGAGGCGTTCACCGTTCTCGGCGCGATCGGCCAGCGCACCGACGAGGCCACGCTGCTCCCCGGGGTCACCGACTCGGTGCGTCGCCACCCGACCGAGCTCGCACACGCCATCACGACGCTCGACCGGATGACCGACGGGCGCGCAGGGCTCGGTATCGGTGCCGGGGAGGCCTTCAACTTCGCGCCGATCGCGGATCTCGACTGGGAGAACCCCTACCGAAGATTCCGGGAGGCCGTCGCGGTGATCGACGGTCTCTGGGAGTCCACGCCCGAGGAACCCCTCTCGTTCGCGGGCGAGTACTTCGACCTCGACGATGCCCACATGGGACTGAAACCGGCGAGCGAGCCGCGTCCGCCCCTGTGGATCGGCGGATACGGGCCGAGCATGCGCGGCCTCACGGGTGCGGTCGCCGACGGCTGGTTCCCGTGGATCTACTCGCCCGACGAGTACGAGGCCGACCTCCAGCGGGTTCTGGAGGTGGCCGAGGACCGAGGTCGGGACCCCGAGTCGATCGACCGTGCGGTGATGGTTCCGACCACCGTTACCGAGAACGCCGACGAGGCCCGCCGGACCGCCATCGAGCGCAACCGGACCACCCTCGCGCTCCGGCCGCCGCTGCTCGCCGCCATGGGCTACGAGGACGTCGCCGAGAACACGCCGCTCATGCGGGAGATGGCGTTCACCGACGAGCAGGAGGAGCGACTGCTCGCGGCCGCCGACCGGATCCCCGAGGAGGCCGTCGACGCGATCAGCGTCTCGGGCGACCCCGAACGCGCGATCGAGCGCATCGAGGCGTTTCAGGACGCAGGGGTCGACAACCTCGTCGTGATCCCGGTCGGAGACTTTGAGGAAACGATGACCCACTACGAGGAGGAGATCATCCCGTACTTCGCCGACCGGTAGCCGCGATTCGACCCTCACCTCGGCCCGCTCTCGATCCCGGTTTCAGCTTGCGTGTGGAGAATCCGGATGCGACGACCGAACGCGCGTGGTCGTTCGCCGCCGGGTCGGGATGACCGGGGTTGCCGGTTCCGGCAAGGTGATGCCCTCGGTTCCGGACTGTCACCCGTGACGGTTCGCATCATCCAGGTCGGCACCGGGAATCAGGGCGAGGCGTGGTGTCGGGACTTCCTGCCGCCGAACGTGGCCGACGACACGGTCGAAGTCGTGGCCGCGGTCGACCCCGACGACGACGCGCTCGGACGCGGGCGAGAACTGCTCGGATTGCCGGCCGAGCGCTGTTACGCCTCGGTAGCCGACGCCGTCGACGAGCGCGACGCCGACGCACTGGCGCTGGTCGTCCCACCGGGCGTCCGAGAGCCGCTCGTCGACCTCGCAATCGAGCGCGACCTTGACCTCCTCTGTGAGAAGCCGCTGGCCGACACGATGGCGGCGGCCGCACGCATCACCCGAAGGACGGCAGCCGCGGGCCTGAAGGTGGGCGTCACCATGACACAGCGCTACCGGCGGGACGTGACGACGCTCCGTCGACGGGTTCGGGCGGCCGACGCCGGATCCGTCGACAACTGCTACTGTCGGTACGCGATCAACGCCCGCTCGTACGGCACGTGGAAGCCCGAACGCCTCTACGACGTGGAGCGCCACCCGATGCTCGTCGAAGGGTCGATACACCACCTCGACCTGCTGGCCGACCTCGTCGACGAGCGCGTCCGGACGGTCTTCTGTAACGCGTGGAACCCACCTCACTCCGATTTCGCGGGCGATCCGAACGTCGTCGTCCACCTCGTCACCGAGAGCGGCACCAGCGTCAGCTACGAGGGGTTGAATACCCTCGCCGAGACGTTCAACGGATGGGGGGCCGAACACATCCGGGTCGACTGTAGCGATACGACGTTCGCACTCGACGGCGGCGAGATACGGCGCTTCGATTACGATCCCCGGGAGGAACGCTTCACCGGGAACACCCGTTTCGAGGCGGGCGACCACGTCGACCTCGACGACCGCGGGAAGTGGGGGAACGCGTGGCTGGTCGAGCAGTTCGCCGACTGGTGTGCGGGCGGCGAACCGATGGCGACCGACGCTCGCGACAACCTCCGAGCGATGGCCCTCGTCTTCGCCGCCGTCGAGAGCGCGGAAACGGGCGAGACGGTTGCTGTCGACACCCTGTTGGCCGACGTCGAACGCGACGCCGGCGACGAGTGAGGGGAGAAGCCGGAACGGCCGCCGGTCACTCCGACTCGCTCGACGACGAGTAGCCCTCGATCCGCTCGCATGGGTCCACGTTCCGGAGGGTTGGCGTCGAACGGTCCTCGACGGCGGGGGTCGCCCACTCGGCGGCATTGGCGAGAACACGTTGGATCGTCGGGTCGTGGTAGATCGGGTGTGTCTCGTGACCGGGACGGAAGAAGAAGACCCGTCCCTTCCCGCGACGCCAGCAACACCCGGAGCGGAACACCTCACCGCCCTCGAACCACGAAGTGAACACGACCGAGTCGGGCGTCGGTACGTCGAACGGCTCCCCGTACATCTCCGCCTCCGCGAGTTCGATGAAGTCCTCGACCCCGGCGGCGATCTCGTGGCCGGGGTCGGTCACCCAGAGCCGCTCGCGCTCGTCGGCCTCGCGCCAGCGGAGCGTCCCGGTCGTCCCGAGCAGCGACCGGAAGACCTTCGAGAGGGACGCGGAGTGGAGGACGAGCAGGCCCATCCCGCCGAGGACGCGGTCGGCGACGCGCTCGACGACCGAGTCGTCGACCGTTTCGTGGGCCGTGTGACCCCACCAGACGAGCACGTCGGTTTCGTCGAGTACGTCCTCGGTGAGGCCGTGTTCGGGTTCGTCCAACGTCGCCGTTCGGGTATCGAAGCCACGTTCGTCGAGTGCGTCGGCGATCGTTCGGTGGATGCCATCGGGGTAGACTGCCGTCGCGTCGTCGTCTTCGCGCTCGTGGACGAACTCGTTCCAGACCGTCACCGTGGTTCCCATACCGATTCGAGCACCGACCGACCGAAACAGATTCCCGAAGCGGCAATCCAAGGGACCGGTGGTCGTCGCGAGCGACGCGCCGGTTACCGGAATCCGAACAGTTCCATCGGCCGGTCGTGAGCGACGTGCTCGACCAGGTCACGCGCCACGTCCATCGGCACGCGACCGCGCTCGACCTGCCGGCCGACGACGTTCGCCAGCGACCGACGGAACATCTCGAAGCGCGAGTCGAACGAGAGCAGTTTCCGTGAATCGCTGACCATCCCTGCGTGGTTCGCAAGCAGGTCGACCGAGCCCACGTACTCCAGTTGCCCTTCGATCCCGACGGGACTGTCGTTGAACCACCACGCGGGGCCGACGCTGACGTTCGGAAACGCCCTCGCGATGGTCGTGAGTGTCGGATAGTGCGTGGGGTTCACGCAGTAGAGTACGACCTCGCCCTCGCCGTCGAAGGTGTTCAGGAAGTACCGCAGGTTTTCGGCGATCTCGATGTCGCCCGTGGTCACGGTACCCCCGGCGGCCGACCCGAGCTCCTCGAACAGCTCGTCGCGGTAATCCCGAACGGGGCCGATGTGGAGCTGTGTGACCCAGCCCTTCTCGACGTTGAGGGAACCGATGTATTCGAGCATGAACGCCTTGAAGTCCCTCACCTGTCGTTCGCTGAGTGCTTCTCCACGTCGTTTCGTTTCGTAGATCTCCTTCGCGCGGGGTTCGCTCACGGAGCGGGAAACCGGCTCGCGAACGCTCAGGTCGCTCGCCCGACAGCCGTGCTCGGCGAAGCGGTCGTGGGTGGCCGCGAGCGCGTCGAGGAATCCGTCGAACCCGCTCACGTCGTCGTCGTCGGTCGCCGCGTCGAGATCCCCGATGAAGTCGTCCCAGTCGCGATGGTCGATGTGGACCGCGCGGTCGGCGCGCCACGTCGGGAGCACGTCCACACCGTCGACTTCCCGCGACGCACGGTCGTGCAGGTCGAGCGAGGAGGTGGGGTCGTCGGTACTGCAGACGACCTCGACGTTCATCTCCCGGAGCAGCGCTTGGGGGCGCATCGAATCCTCCTCGAGTTGGGCGGCCGTCTCCGCCCAGATCTCGTCGGCGGTCTCGGCAGAGACCGGTTTCTCGATGCCGAACCGGCGCTTCAGGTCGAGGTGGATCCACTCGTAGGTGGGATTTCCGGCGAGTTCGGGAAACACCCCCGCGAGGGCGTTCCACTTCTCGCGGTTCGAGGCCGCGCCCGTGATACGGTTCTCGGGAACACCGCGCTTTCGCATCGCCGCCCAGACGTAGTGGTCGGTTGCCCCTTCGACCTCCCAGATGTCGTCCCAGCCTTCGTTCGCCACGATCTCGGCCACGTCAGCGTGGCTGTGGGGGTCGAGGATGGGGAGCCCTCGGATCGTTTCGTATAGTTCTCGGGCCGTCTCGGTTTCGAGGAGGTACTCCTCGTCGAGGAATGCCATCGTAGATGAACCACACTGGTGGACAGGTGATAAATTCGGAGGGTGTGTCCTCGCCGGTCGGCGACCGAGCGACGGTCGGGTCACCGACCACCACCCGTCCATCGTGGACCGAATCGTTAAGACCGGTCCCGATGAATCCACGAACTGTAATGCAGGACCCTACGAAAAACCCGGTATATCGAGACGGATCCCTTCCAACGGAACGACGGGTCGAGGACCTACTCTCGCGGATGACGCGTGAGGAAAAAGCCGCACAGCTCGGTTCGGTGAACGCGGACGAACTCCTAGACGAGGACGGCGAACTGGATCGAGACGCCGCCGAAGAGCTGCTGGCGAACGGGATCGGCCACCTGACCCGTATCGGCGGCGAAGGAAGCCTCCCGCCGACCGAGGCCGCACGCGTCACGAACGAGCTGCAGGCTATCCTCGAGGAGACACGGCTCGGCGTGCCCGCGATCCCCCACGAGGAGTGTCTGAGCGGGTACATGGGCCCGGAGGGTACGACGTTCCCCCAATCCATCGGAATGGCGAGTAGCTGGGATCCCGATCTGATGAGGCAGGTCATGGAGCGAACTCGGTCGGAGATGGCGGCCATCGGGACGACACACGCGCTCTCGCCGGTGCTCGACGTTGCTCGCGACCTCCGGTGGGGTCGCGTCGAGGAGACCTTCGGCGAGGACCCGTATCTCGTCGCGGCGATGGCGAGTGCGTACGTAGCCGGTCTTCAGGGCCCCTCGATCGAGGACGGCATCTCGGCGACGCTGAAACACTTCGCTGCTCACAGCGCCTCCGAAGGCGGGAAGAATCGGGCGTCGGTGAACGTCGGTCCCCGCGAGCTACGCGAGACCCATCTGTTCCCGTACGAGGCCGCAATCACGACTGCGGGAGCCGAATCGGTGATGAACGCCTACCACGATATCGACGGGATCCCCTCTGCGAGCAACGAATGGCTCTTGACGGACCTCTTACGGGGTGAGCTGGGATTCGACGGAACGGTAGTCTCCGATTACTACAGCGTCGATTTCCTCAGAGAAGAACACGGCGTCTCCGACTCCGACCGCGAATCCGCCGTGATGGCCCTCGAAGCCGGTATCGACGTCGAACTCCCGGCCACCGACTGCTACGAGCACCTCCCGGAAGCGATCGAGAACGGTGAACTGAGCGAAGCAACGCTCGACGAGGCCGTCCGCCGCGTACTCCGTATGAAGTTCCGAAAGGGCCTCGTCGACGACTCGACTGTCGACGCCAGCGTGGCGGCCGACGCGTTCAACACCGAGGCGGCCACGGAACTCACCGAACGTGCCGCACGGGAATCGATCGTTCTACTCAAAAACGAAAACGAGCTCCTGCCGCTCGACGATACCGATTCGCTCGCCGTGGTCGGTCCGAAGGCCGACGATGGTCAGGAGATGATGGGCGACTACGCCTATCCCGCGCACTATCCCGAAGCGGAAGTGTCGCTCGACGCTACGACGCCGCTCGATGCCATCCGCGTACACGCCGACGGCACCGAGATAGCCTATGAGGAGGGCTGTACGACGAGTGGTCCAAGTACCGACGGATTCGATGCAGCCGTCGAGGCAGCCGCCGGCGCGGACGTGACGCTCGCATTCGTCGGCGCGCGTTCGGCAGTCGATTTCTCCGACCCCGATGCCGAGGACGTGACCAATCCGGCACTCCCGACCAGCGGCGAAGGATCGGACGTCACGGACCTCGGTCTCCCGGGCGTCCAGACCGAACTCCTCGAACGAGTTCACGAAACGGGAACGCCGCTGGTCGTCGTGGTCGTGAGCGGAAAACCCCACTCGATCGAGTGGGTCGCTGAGGAGGTGCCTGCCGTCGTACAGGCGTGGCTCCCCGGCGAGGAGGGTGGAACGGGTATCGCCGACGTCCTCTTCGGTGACTACAATCCAGGTGGCCATCTTCCAGTGTCGCTCGCGCGGTCGGTCGGACAGCTCCCGGTCCACTACGATCGTCGTCCGAACTCGGCGAACAAGGACCACGTCTACACCGAGAGCGAACCGCTGTACTCGTTCGGGCATGGCTTGAGTTATACCGAGTTCGAGTACGACGACTTCGAGGTCTCGACGGACACTCTCGGCGCATCTGGCTCGGTCACGGCGAGCGTCACCGCCACGAACGTTGGGGGTCGCGGAGGAAGCGACGTGGTTCAGTTGTATGCTCACGCTGAATCGCCGGATCAAGCGCGACCGGTTCAGGAGCTAGTGGGATTTGAGCGTGTTTCGCTCGATGCTGGTGAGTCGACACGGATATCGTTCGAAATCGACGCGACGCAGTTGGCCTACCACGACCGTGACATGAATCTGAGGGTCCACGACGGTTCCTACGAACTCCGCGTTGGCCACTCCGCTTCAGATATCGCCGCTACCGGGAGTGTGAACATAAACAACTCGAAGGTGGTACCCCGAACGGGTCGGACGTACTTCACCGAAACGGAGGTTAGGGACACATAACGAGGTTCATTTAACTCTCCACGTAGAATCCACTACCGACGATGGTCGACTACACACAGCTCAGCGACCCGAACGCTGAGTACACGATGCGGGACCTCTCGGGCGACTCGATGGAGAT
>NZ_AOMB01000036.1 GCF_000336675.1 Halococcus hamelinensis 100A6
GTCGGCGACCGTGCCGAGGTGGCCTTCGACTGTCACTGGTCGTACACCGCCGACGGGGCCAAACGTCTCGCGTACGCACTCGAAGACTATCCGATCTGGTGGCTCGAGGACCCGATCCCCCCCGAGAACCACGACGTCCAGCGGACGGTCACGCAGTCGACGACCACACCGATCGCGACGGGCGAGAACGTCTATCGGACCCACGGAAGCCGTCGCCTGATCGAGGAGGAGGCGGTCGACATCCTCGCGCCCGACATCCCCCGCGTTGGCGGGATGCGCGAGGGAATGAAGATCGCGAACATGGCCGACGATTACTACGTGCCGCTCGCGATGCACAACGTCTCCTCGCCGATCGGGACGATGGCGAGCGCCCAGCTCGGGGCGGCGATCCCGAACGTGCTCGCCGTGGAGTACCACTCCTACCAGCTCGGCTGGTGGGAGGACCTGGTCGAGGAGTCGGTGCTCGGGACGGGCCGACTCCCGATCCCCGACGAGCCCGGACTGGGGCTCACGCTCGACTTCGACACCGTCGGCGAGCACCTCGTCGCCGGCGAGACCCTCTTCGACGAGACGTAATCGAAACATCGAATATATCCTTAGTTCTCGCGGGTCGAACATAGACGAAACTGAGACGTTCTCCGAATCGCCGGAGACCACGACTGATCTCCATTGCTGCAACCGACAGCACCCAGATCGAACGACCGACAACCGATACTAACAGCGGAATTTTGAGCGAGTGATAGTCCGCGGGGCGTCGTGGTGGTTGTCCGATAGCTCCAGGGTAGCAGATCAGATACTGATGACATCCAACCGAACTTCGTTTGCGCTGTCGAGGACTTTTCTGGGGAAATCCCGAGTAAAACGTTCGTTCTGGATCCGATAGGACGGTCCCGAAACACCTACCGCACCGAGGACTTGGTCGTCTCCGTCGAGAATTGGCGCTGCAACGCACCGCAGTCCTGCCCGTTCCTTTTCGTCATCGAAGGCAACCCCTCGTTCCCGTATTCCCGCTAATTCCCGAGTGAGGTCATCGTACTGGGTAGAGACTGAACCAGCCTCGGCAGCTGTCGTTGGTTTGTCGATGATGTCGACCACACTCTCCTCGGGAAGATGAGCTAAGATAGATCTGCCAAGGGCCGTGGTGACAAGCGGAAGCCGTGTGCCATCGACGAACCTGGGAGCGATCGCGTTCTCTCCCTCTACGCGGTATAGATACGTTCCGTGACCATCGTCTTCTATCATAAGACTTGCAAGCTCACCCGTAGAGTGTGCCAGGCCATCGATTTTTGGCTTTGCGACGTTGTAGAGTTCGATCTGTCGCTTCGCGTAGGTACCGTACTCGAGAAATCGAATACCGATCCCGTAAGAGGTCCCGTCTTTGACGACGTACCCTTCTTGGACCAGCGTGCTGAGATAGTTGTGTAGCGTGCTTTCGGGAATATCCAAGTGATCAGCCAACTCGGAGGCCGTCCCACCATCCATCTCCTTGAGCGCCCGAATGACGCTGAAGAGAGTCCCCACTGATCGTATCGCGTACTGCGTTCGGTCTCCCACGTTCGGTTGTCTCCCCGAACCATAATGAATAATTCGGCGTTTTCCGGCATCGCTCAAATACGATGAGATGGTTTCGTTCGAATCGCTTGCTACCCAGTGCTACTGATTAGGATATCGATATTTCAGTCGCGTTGGTCCTGCCGATGCTACCGGGCCTCGACTGCCTGAGCCGAATCTCGTGCTCTGCTCCTCGTAGGAGCAGTTGTGTCGCTACTCACGAATCGATTCTTATCGGGAGTCTTCTCGCCACCTATCGGTTATAAGTTATTACATACTCGACTGGAGATGATTGCATCGAGTTCGGGGTACGTTGCACCTCTGAGTTCGACGAAGTCATCGGACGAACGACTCCCGAGCAATCACTCGAATCGCCGTCAACGTTCATCGGACGGATTAGACCACCAAAACGACTCGGAAGGTAGATCCGTTCCATTAGGGTGGCTGTTGTGAGTTCCGTCCGACAGTATCCCTTGATAGTCGCCTGAGCTGTTCGCCGAAGTATCTGTTGAGTTGATACGACTGGTATAGAGCTTCTTTTGGACGAGAATGCGCATTTCGGCTACCCTCTGCTAAGCGAGCTAGCCTTGTTTGTGAGTACAATCATGGCTCGCTGCGTCGCCGACTTTCCTCTGACTCCCCTCAGTACTTGGTCGACCTCTTTCGTAGTGACAGTCGCCAAATTGAGTGCAATGCTGTAAGCGAAAATCAGTAAAGATATTTTGCTGAATATGGTCGTTGAAGGGCTATCGATCGACAGGCGCTTCTAGTTTCTATCCTGATAATGAGCTTGCTGTCGAAGTCAACAACCCCATCAACCGTTCCGGTGATCGTGAGACTAGATTCCAGTGTCGACCTGATCGTGAGAGGGCCGCTTTTGTCGAAGACCCGCACCGACTCCTTCCATGCGGGTTCGGTTCGGCACTTCTCGGGATGGTGGGCACTCATCGAGTTGGTCTCGCAGGTATCCGGACGTGACCGGAGGTCTCCAGAGGGATCTACAGTATAGAAGAAGACGATGATTAACTATTGCGCCTCGAAACATTCCATACGCCGCCAAGATTCCCGTAGTAGTACGGCAGTGAGTTTCTCAGTCGTCCGCTGTCGATACGGTGTCGAGCGATTCGCCGTCTTTGGTCGCTATCCCACGCCCGGTTACCGCCATCACGAAGAGAATGAGCGGCGAGAGATAGCCGAAGAAGTAGTACGGTGCGTACTGGAGCGTTGCCACACCGAGTACGCTCGCCATGTACACACCACCGGCGTGCCACGGTATCAGCGCGCCAGTCGGCGTGCCAGCGGATTCGATGGCCTGTGAGAGTGCCGAACTGTCGAGTCCGTACTCGTCGTAGAGATTTCGGAGACTCATGCCGGGTACGGCGATGCTCATGTACTGTTGCGCCGAGAAGAGATTCACGACGATAGCCGAGATACCGGTGGCGGCGACGAGACTGCTTGCGCCCCGGATCGACCGTTCGAGCGAGCGCGCGAGCACCGCGAGGATGCCGGTTCGCTCCAGAAGTCCGCCGAGCGAGAGTGCAGCGACCACGACAGCGATCGTCCACGCGGAGCCGGTAAGTCCCCCGCTCGCAAGCAACGAGTTCACCGCTTCACTCCCCGTCTCGGGGTTCGTACCGTTCAGAAATACCTCCCATGCAGTAGTGAACGACGGGTCTTGAAGGAAGATTGTCGTTCCCACCCCCGCAAAGACACCGGCGATAAGCGACGAGAGAGCCGGATAGCCGTACACCGCGAACCCGAACGTCACGAACAGCGGGAAGAACACGAGTACCGAGATATCGTACGTACTGGCGAGCGTACTCCGAATTTCACTGACCCGCCCAACTGGAATAGTTCCGATCGTCTGTAGTCCGAGGTAGGCGAAGACGACGACCGAGACCCCGAGGGCGAGGGCTGTCCCGAGACGCATCGCTCGGATATGGTCGTAGAGGTCGGTGTTCGTCACACCCGCTGCGAGGTTCGTCGTATCCGATAGCGGCGACTGCTTGTCCCCTGCGTACGCACCCGAGAGGATAGCCCCCGCAGTCATCGGCGCTGGAATCCCGAGTCCGGAACCGATGCCGACGAACGCGATACCGAGCGTGCCTGCAGTCGTCCACGAGGACCCGATAGAGAACGCGACGATAGCCGAAAGGAGGACTGTCGTTGGGAGGAAGACGGTCGGCGTGAGGACTGAAAGCCCGTAGTACATCATCCCCGGAATCGTCCCTGCACTCACCCAGGTGGCGATGAGCGCATAGATAACGAAGATGATCAGGATGGCCTGTAACCCCATCTTGAGACTGCTCTCGACACCATCGTAGAGACCTTCGAACGAGATATCCATCCAGTACCGACCGACCAACCCAGTCAGAACGATGCTCCAGAGCAGTGGTCCGTGTGGTGCGAGTCCCAGTACACCGGAGCCGATGCCGAGGAAGACGACGACACCGACCAGTGGAACGAGTGCCTGTAGGATCGACGGCTGCTGTCCGCCGAAACGGGACTCATCAGTCAGGAAGTCTGCGTCGAACGAACCCATCTACCTCAACACAATTACTGGCGGGTATTAAGCGGCACGATAATATTCCCATAGGGAATCATGCTCGATCACCACAGATCCGTTCGCTTCCCTAGCTCGACTGAGTGAGAGGCGAGCCAAACGACGTATCGACCTGCGTCGTTTCCGGTATCGAGTACGTGGCCCTAGTCTGGATACTTCGAATTCGACCTTCGATCGGGGCTACTCGTTCACTCCAATCGAAACGTTGCTGGGGACGAGGCAGTTCCATGCTGAATATGGGCGAAGACGAGACTCCCGCGGATCTCGAGAACCGGTTCCCGGACAGATCCCCTCATCAGCATACTAACGTGTATGGCGCGCTATGAAGGCTCGAATTCGTGGCATCTACGCCACTGCACTGACTCGCCTCTTCCGCGAGGCCGACCACGCGGTCGTACAGGCGTCCCCCACTATTCGGGAGCGCTTCGACGGTGCGTTCGCCGTCGAGGAACCCGACGTCGCGATCGAGACGACCGATGATCGACAGGGCATCGGCGTCCACGGCGACTCCACGGCGGTGAACACTGCAGCGACCTCTCTCGCCAGCCTCGAAACGGATACGTTCAGCTGGTCCGCGAATATGCCGCGTGAGGCAGTGTTCACGGGGAAGGTCACGGAGACGGTCAGGGGCGGTGCTGTTGTGGACTGTGGCAGTGGTTCGGGATTCCTTCCCGATTCGAATACGGAGCACCAAATCGAGGAAGGTGACCGACTCAGGGTACAGGTTGTCGACCCTGTGCCGCCGTGGAGCGACGACCGGCCAGTGCTCGATACGCACCTCGAAGTGGGTGGCAGCTTAGTCCAGCTTGTGCGCGATGGGTCCGTAGATACGTCCGCACAGCCGGGTATGGCTGCGAATCTAACTGGTCTCCTCCCGAACGACCCACCGGATGGCTGGCAGGCACGCTGGATGGACGCGAGCGACGACGCGGAGTTCGCCGCGCTCTCGGACGCACTCGCGTCCGCGAGCGACCGGGCTACAGCTATCGATGCGGCGCTCTCCGACGCACCCGAGAATCAGGACGAACCCGGTGTCGTCTGGGACGAGAGTGCGACGACGTGGATCTGGTTCGGCCGTGCATCGCGCTTCGCGCTCGACGACGCTCGCCGGGCAGTCTGCTCGACGATGGCTGGCCACCACCGTATCAAAGCCGGGAGTACGGATGCAAGCGCTGCTGTCGAGCTTGTGGAGGCGGTATGCGATTTGAATGACAGTGCGGAATCCGAGTTCCCGTTCGCAACGATCGCTCGGCAGTTCGGGCCACACGAGGACGATGAGATCCGGATCGTCCACGGCAAGCCGGACGGCCGTCGAATCACGTTGGGTGACGGCATCGTAACCGACCGCGACGAATCGAGTGTTACTATTCGACGGGAGATGACGCCCGGGGGAACCTACGACGCGTTGGGAACCGAACGCCGTGCTGGCGATACTGCGACGACGAAGTTCACCGAGGGGAAGTGGTGGTATCCAACCGTCTATCGGGATGCGAACGGAGAGCGTCGGGGGACGTACGTCAACATCTGTACGCCGGTCGAGGTCTTCCCTACTGCTGCTCGCTATATCGACCTCCACGTCGACGTCGTGAAGCACGCCGACGGCCGGATCGAGCGAGTGGACGACGCCGAGCTCGACAGTGCTGCTTCGGAGGGTCACGTTTCCGAGCCGCTCGCTGAGACGGCTCGCGAGGTTGCGAGCACCATCGAGAACGCGCTCTGACTCCCGATCGTAAGCTATCGAAGGGGCCCTACTCGTACGAGGGCTCTTTCGTCTCCCCCGGTTGGACGGTCGCCCAGACCTCGCCGTTCTGATAGACTTTCAGCGTTGCCGACCCCTCGTTTTCGATGCTGTAGAGTGCACCATCCGTCGAGTACGTATCGACGCCACCCGCGCCGACGAACCCGTACGCCCCTGACACCATGCCCGTGTAATCGGGGTTCTCGGCCGTGGTTCCCGGGTTCGCCTCGCTTTCGTAGTAGAACGGCATCGTGCCGGCTTCCCCGGCCATGAGCGTGTAATTCGAGGCCCCATCACCGACTGCCTCGACCGTGATGAAGTTCTCACCGCTCGACGGGGCGTCGGGGTCGACTCGTTCGCCATCCGTTCCTTGACCCGGTTCGACCGTCTCGTACAGTTCGCCGTTCAGGTACACCTCGAGCGGAACGTCGCCATCGTTGACGAAGCCGAGGGAGGGCTCGCCCGCAATAGTCGGTTCGTACTGGTAGCTATCGACCCCGTTGTCCCCGACGAACCCTTCGGCGTAGTAGGGGTCATCGAGGATCACTCGGTCCTCGTAGCTGGCGGAATCCTCGGTGTCGGCTTCCGCCCCCAGTTCGATGTTCGGGCCCGTTCCCCCGTACATTCGATAGTACGAGCCACCCGAGCCGTCCGCGACGATGGTCACGTTGTACCAGCCTTCGCGGGACGAGTCCGCTTCCGCTGCTGTCTCCGTCCGTGTCGGGGTAGCAGTCGACGTCGGCGTCGATGTCGACGTTTCAGTCGGTGTCGATGTCGGGGTCGCTGTTTCGGTTGCCGTCGGTGTCGGACTCGGCGTCGCTGTTTCTGTTGCTGTCGGTGTCGATGTTGCCGTTTCGGTCGGAGTCGGCGTTTCGGTTGGTGTTGGGGTTGGCGTTGCCGTCTCAGTCGGTGTCGCCGTTGGAGTCGGCGTCGCCGTAGGGGTTGCCGTGTCGGTCGGTGTTTCCGTGGATGTCGACGTTGGTGTAGCCGTATCCGTCGGTGTCGACGTCGCCGTTTCCGTTGTCGGGAGAGCCGTGTCCGTCTCGGTCGATGGGGGTGTGAGCGTCGACGTGCCGTTCGGCTCCGGAGTTGCCGTGCTGATCGATGTCGACGTGGAGGTGGACGTTGCTACTGGTGTTGAGGTTGATGTCTCCGTAGCGGAAGCCATGGAGTCGTTCGATACCATACTCGTGTTGTTCGTTGCTGGGACCGCCGTCGAGGTGCCCTCGGGTGCCTGAGAGAGGAAGCTACAGCCGGTCAGTAGCATCGACACGACCACCAAGACGACGAGGAGAGAGCGGGAGTTCACACTCAGCTCGTCCGTTGCTGTGGGTTGTGCTGGGTGTGCAACCCAGAACTTGCTTCTCCAGTGGTGGGATGCAGGGCGCAAATCATTTGCTTCTGCATTGAACCCACCTCGTATTAGCACTTGGGACTGGGATTTGAACGGCCGATGAACTCCGGGGGCCGACTACCGGTTCGAGACGGCCTCGGTCGTCGAAGACTACTCCTTGGCGAACACGGTTATAGAACGGTTCTCGGGGCGAACGGTTTCGATGCTGGAGATGGCGAGAAGTGGATCAGACGGACTCCTCCTCGTTCTTCGTCGGTACAACCTCCTCCGACCCGCAGTTCGGGCACCGCTCTCTGTTCGTCGCGAACCGCGCCTTACACTCTTTGCACCCGTAGTCCGCGTTCTCCTCCGTATCGTCCATATTCTGTTTGAACCGCTCGGCCTCTCGTCCGAGTTTTCTGAATACATCCCTCATCGCTTCCGAAAGGCGACGGAGTGTGATAACCGTTCGCCGGTGACGAACGAAGAGATCACGCCTGATCGATCCGCTCTTCGTCCAAACCTATCCGCTGGAGGGAGATCGCGAACCGTTTAACCACTCGGTAGTACAATGGGGGTATCAGATGGTCGTGCTCATCACCGGTGCAAGCCGTGGTATCGGGCGCTCGATAGCGTACTCACTCGCGCCGGACTACGATATCGCGGTCAACTATCGAACCGCTGAGGAAGCCGCCACTGGGGTCGTCGACGACATCGAAAGCGGTGGGGGAAACGCGATCGCGGTGAGTGCCGACGTCAGCAACTCGGAGGACGTCGAATCCATGGTCGCGAACGTCGTCGATACCTTCGGCGATCTCGACGCGGTTGTCAACAACGCTGGCATCGTCGACCCGGACCTCGCAACTGATATCGACGACGAGCAGTGGAATCGCGTCCTTGAAACGAATCTTTCGGGGGCATTCTACGTTGCACGGGCTGCGATCCCGCATCTCGAGCCCGACGGAGACGTCGTATTTCTCTCCAGCATTGGGGGAACCGGCGGGACAGTTGATGCGAGTTACGCGGCGAGTAAGGCCGGTCTTCATGGCCTTACACGATCGCTGGCCCGCGAATACGGTGGGGAAGGCCTCCAAGTCAACGCCGTCGCGCCCGGCCCCGTCGAAACCGGTCTCAATGATGCTATCCTCGAGCATCTGGAGGCGATCGAATTCCGCGGGCACGGGAACCTCGACACCCATCTCCCTCAGTACGCCTGCCAACCGGAAGACGTCGCCCACACTGTCGAGTACGTCTTGGAAAACGAGTACCTCCAAGGCGAGATAGTCAACGTCAACGGTGGAATGCAGTTCCAGTGACGCTCTCCCCCTGAGGGAGTCGGCCCTCGCTCAGATATATTCGCCGTGCGCTTCGTAGACGGACGGGTCGTCGTCGTACTTTCGAGCGACCTCCTCTAGCGTGACGAAGTCGGCGTTCTCGTGGCCTTTGATGTAGGTGATGAAATCCTCGAGATGGGAAATCATGTGCGGCAGGCCATGCAGATCGGGGTGGATAGTGAACGTGTAGACTCCAGCACCCCGACGGTTGTAGAGGTAGTCGAACTGCCGCTTGTAGTACTGCTCGTACATCATCTCGGGGTCCTTGTACCCAGCATGGTAGAGCGGCTGTTTGATGAAGAGCATCGCTGGAATGTCGTCGCGATACCAACTGATCGGGATCTCCACGACGTCCGTCTCCTCACCGTACTCGTATGGTGTCGTCCACGTATCGGGGTCCTGGTCGTATTTGATCGGCTCCCAGCTATCGCCTTTCCGCATATAGCCCGGCTCGAACTCCCGTTCCATGAGGCTGCTATCGTAGAGGAAGTCGTACTTCTCGACGAGGTCCGGCGTGTTCTCGCTGAACTCCCACCAGCTTGCTCGGTGACCGACCGGTTTCTCACCGGTCACCTCCTCGACGAGGTCGATCGAGAGCTGGAGGATCTCGTCTTCCTGCTCGCGTGAGAGATCCGTCGGGTTCTCGTGGGAGTAGCCGTGAACGCCGATCTCGTGACCGGCATCGGCAACCGCTTGGATCTCTTCGCGGAACGTCTCGATAGTGTGCCCGGGCACGTACCACGAGGTATCGATGTCCTCGTCTTCGAAAAGCTGGAGCATCCGTGGGATGCCTTCGTTCCCGGCCGAGAGCCCGCGCGAAAGGTCCGCGGGCGAATCCGCACCCCCGTACGATCCGAGCCAGCCAGCGACACAATCCGCGTCAACGCCGATCGCTACGTCGATATCACCCATCGTGGATCGTTTTTCATCTCGTGGGCTGAGCCGATAGCCGTGGTCCTCCTCGCAAATGTTGCTGATATCTGCGCGCTCGACCGGTTGATGCGCCGCGCGTTCAAGCCCCCCTCTCGAAAGCCTCGCGGAGAGCATCGATATCGTCGGTCCCGAGCGCTTCGATGAGCAACAGTAGCTTCAGGCGTGCTTTGTGTGCCGGGAGGTCACCACCCTCGATAGCTCCGTGTGATCGGAGCGTCTCGCCGCCGCCGGCCGTTCCGTACACCGGGGCGACGGCACCATCCTGACACCGAGAGGTGATTACAACGGGAACGTCCGCTTCGATGGCGTCAGCGATGGCATCGCCGAGTGCGCTCGTCGTATTGCCGAGACCAGTTCCTTCGACGACGATACCGTCAGCATCCATTCGAAGAGCGTCGGTTACCTGCTGTGCGTCGACACCGACCCCGGTCTTCACCATCGGAACGGTGGCTGTCGGCCTGCGCGCGTCGACCGAGATCGACCGACTGCCAGGCTCACGGAGAACTCGGATCCCCTCACGAGTCGAGCGCGCAACCGGGCATTTTTCGGGTGAAACGAACGCCGAGAGCTTGCTCGTGTGCCGTTTCGTCACGTCGCGGGCAGCGTGGAGTTCCTCATCGAAGGCGATATAGACACCACCCGTCCCCTGGAATCGCTCGTGACTCGCCATCCGCACTGCCGTGAGTAGGTTGCTCGGTCCATCGGGGCTCACCTCATCCGGCCGCCGCTGAGCCCCTGTGAGGACGACTGGCGCGTCGAGATCGAGCACGAGGTCGAGGTAGTAGGCCGACTCCTCCATCGTGTCAGTCCCGTGAGTGACGATGACCCCTTCCGCTCCGTTCCCGACAGTCGTTCGAATTCGCTTTGCTATCGTCGCGAGGGACCCGCTATCCATATCGAAGCTGGGCGTCTGTACTACTTCCACGACCTCGATGTCCGCATACGAGGTGAGTTCCGGAACGGCCGCAACGAGGTCGTCACCGCTTTTGCTCGGCGTCGCGCCAGCTTCGCCGGACGTACTCGCGATCGTCCCTCCAGTACTGAGGATGGTGAGTGGCACGGACATTGAACTTCGTTCTATCTGGCGGTGCTGATATAATAGCACTTCTGGAAAATCAGGGAACGGATCCTCCGTCTCGCTGGTGTTCGTCTTGTCTGATTCTAAGATAGCGCTTTGGAGATTCGTTCCCCTCTTCGATGAACCTCAGGAGGCTAGTATCGTATAACTCACTGGCACCGCAACTGGTCCATGAAACATGCTTATTCAACAACTAAATGACCTCTCGCAACAGCCTGTCACGTTCTTCAAATCCACTGAGCGAAACCGATCATATGACGAATTTGAACCATACATCGGCCGCTTCAAGTATGATTTCGCCGTGAATAGTCGGAAAGCTTCACCCCATGACATAAGAGTTGGTAGCACGATATCATGTTCGCAATGGCTTGACTGGGAATCGATCAATAAAAAACACTCATCTCAATTGGTTCAAGCCATTCGACCATTCGCTCTCCTCTGTTTTACCCTTTTTCTTACTTATTTTATCTGTATAGAAATCTTATTTGCTTCATGAGTTGAAGTCCAAGTGAATTCCAATTGAATAGGATTCGAGGTCTATTTTCACATGTAACACAAAAGAGCGAGTTTAGCGAAGAATATCGTATCTTTCCTGCTACTGCAGGCAGCGTGGTCTGTTGGGAGGTGAATCGGAGAGCAATCGAAGATATGCGGTCAATCTCGAACGCAGATACGAGTCAACAGCCAGCACCAGAGTTGGGAAAATTATATTGATTGTAAGAGTCTCCTGCAACCGAGATGGATATATCGCGGTTGATACGATACTGTTCGCTCGCAGAACGCCAATAGCCAATTACCGCCGCACGGATCATCGCGCTTAGATGCTCAAAGCTATCGTGTCCGTCGGCACAGATACTCAGGCGACGGTAGGCGTTCATCGGATGGTGCAACGCATCAGGTCAGGTATCATTGGGTTTTGATCTGATATTCAGTATACTCATATTACACCAGCCACAACATCAGATCGAATGCCTGAGCAACCAAATGTGCTGGTCGTACTGTGCGACCAGATGCGGCGTCAAGCGATGAGTTGTGCGGGAGATCCGAACGTTTCTACACCGAACCTTGACCGCCTTGCAGGAAACGGTGTGAGGTTCACGAACGCTAACTCAACGACCCCGATATGCGTACCAGCACGGTTCTCACTGTTTACGGGCAAACATGCACATACTCGCAACGCACATCACCACTGGCGAATGTCACCCGCGGAAGAGACGTTCGCCCATAGGTTCGCCGAGGATGGATACGAGACCGGCTACATCGGTAAGTGGCATCTCGCGGACGTCGGAAGGGATAGACCGGTACCCGAACACTCTCAGGGAGGATTCGAATACTGGCGGGGATTCGAACTCAAGAATGAGCCGTTTAATACGGCCTACTACGAAGATGGCGATACGAAACCACACTCCCTTGACGGTTATCAGACCGACGGGTTGTTCGACCTCGGTGTTGAATTTCTTGACTCCCATGGATCGGAAAACGAACCGTTCTGTCTCACGATCTCGGTAGAACCTCCACATCCCCCGTTCACTGCTCCTGAGGAATTTCTTGAAGAGTGGGAAGATAAGCCACTGGAACTCAGACCTAACGTACCTTATGGGGACTCTGAACCTCCACTCAATATCATTGGCGAACCGTATTCACGATGGGGCGACTTGGAAGCATCTTCGGCCGAACTGTATGAACGATACGACTACCACGGAGAGACGTTTACCGAGGAGATGCGCAAATACTACGCTATGGTCGAAAATCTCGACGAGAACGTCGGTCGATTAATTGAAGAACTCGAACAACGCGGGATTCGCGACGAAACGGCGCTCGTGTTCACCTCCGACCATGGCGAGCTGCTCGGCTCGCACGGATTCATGGCAAAGCAGCATCCATATGAAGAGTCAGTCGGTGTTCCCCTGATCGTCTCGTACCCGAACGGCGACATAGACACGGGTCGAACGATCGATGCCCCCACATGTCTAGAGGACCTCCTACCGACACTTCTCGGTTTGGGAAGCGTCGACTGTGAGGAGGAGTACCCCGGTGTAGACCTAACACGTATCATGCAAGATGAGGAGGAAACACTCGACCGCGATGGTGTTCTGCTGGAATTCGTTCGCGAGGTCAGGCCGATGATGCCATATCACGACGAAACTTGGCGTGGGTTCCGGAGTGAGAGGTACAAGTACACAGTCAAAGGATACGACAACATGAATCCCGGAGCATTTACTGAGTGGGGGGAACCCTGGCAACTGTACGACCTAGAGGAAGATCCATACGAACAAAACAATTTGATCGACGATCCGGACTCTCGGGACATCGCTCAGGAGATGCACGGCCGACTACGAAATGCATTCATCGAGTACGAGGACGACTATGCGCTTGATGCAGCATTTGGGTATGATGAGCTAAATACACCGGATATTTAGCCACAAGCAAGGCTAAACACAGCGGCACGACGCGACACCATCGCGAGATTTTTCCTGAATTGCTGCATAATATCCATCCGTAAACTCTCTTCAAGAATTTCAGGAAGGAAGAGGAGGGTGCGGCTCTAAGGCATCGACACTGGCAGGGCGATCCCGCTCAATCACTACCTGAGACGGATCCTGCTTCCCCGACGCTCTCCGCATCGACATCCACACTCCCCCGCAGTTTCTGTACAGCGTAGATAACAACTCCGGACGAGACGAAGAGCAGGTACCACTGCAACCCAGTCGGACTCTCTATTGCTATGGAGACGACTAATGACCCCAGTACTACTGCCGCTATTCGGGAAAACCACCGGACAGTGGTCCGCGACAAGTACTTCGACTCGGATAGCGGGCCTGTTTCGAAGACCTCGGGTCGAGTAGAAGGTAATCGCGACGCTGTCACGCACGTAACTGTGACGAGAGTGAGGTTCCCCATAGCGGAACCCTGTATCATATCGTTCAAAGGGATGTTGAGGAAAACACCAACGATGGAGGCGGCTCCAACAATGAGGAGGACATACTTCGGTTCGCCGTGTTTGTTCTCCTCACCCAGCCACTTTGGAAGGATACCGTCGTTGGCTGTGGCCTTCATGTATCTGGTGACCATCGAAAGAATAGCGATGTTTGATGTTACTCCCGCAACCATCGCCGCAACTGCGGATACTACGATCAGCTCCGGGCTGAGGTATTCGGAGGTAACGACACGGAGCGTTCGGTTAGCTAATTGGTCGGAAGGGACGATTCCGACGCTTACGAGTATGACGCCGATTCCGATCAACGCAACAGCACCTGTATTCAAGAACAGAATTTTGCCGAATGCCTTCCCAGGGTCTTCGATGTCACCACCGAAGTCAATGATATATAGACCCGAGATGAACGTCGTGAGCATGACGCCCATGACTGAGAGTGTTGGAACCGGGCCCGATGGGAAGACGGGAGTCAGTTGGTTGGGATCGATGTTCAGCACGCCCAATGCGAGGATCGTGCCGATCGCTATAAGGAGAAATGCAGACAAAACTATTTCGAGCCTTCCGACAGCTTGGATCCCGAACCAGACAACACCGACTGTTATTAGCAGTAACAAAACGGTGAATATCTGCGTTGAAACTGCTGGGAAGAAGGTGTTCAGATACGAAGCACCTGCGATAACTAGCACCTGAAGAATCACAAACCCGGACATCAATATCGATGGCCAGAGCACACCCCACCCCGCAAAGTGACTCACCTCCTCATGTTCAGGTAATAGTAATCTCGAATTGTAGAAATAATGACCTGGAGACGCTGACCAGAATTTCGTGAGAGCGAGGTATCCAGGTGCGGCCAATGCGACAACCCCCAGACCCAACAGTGTTACAACGGCGGTCCCCGGTCCCCCAATCGACGCAGCGGCAACTGGTTTTGACCAGAGAGCGCCACCAATGTTCAAACCAAGCATTACAGCTAGACCGCCGATCCAACCCAGCTTATTATCCATTATCGCAATGGAGAACGATGAGAGACCACTATAAATAATTTTGGATGCCGAGGCGCAGGTCACTTCACCAAAGCGTCTAACTCGGGTTCTCGCCTGATTTCATGGTACCTCCCACCATAGTTCGTAATACGATCCGCAAAAAACATCGACCTATCCTACAATCACAATGTTCCGCTAAGAACCAGACGAAGCTACGATGACTGGCTGTGAAGGGCGACTGACGGTATTCGGAGACCCAGAAAGCCTTGGCGGACGAAGGAATTAACCGATACCGAGATAGATCTCTTAATCATGAAGTCGAATCAACCAACAAACATTCTCTGGATATCACTCGAAGACACGAGTCCACGGTTTGGGTGCTACGGCGACGAGCTGGCGGAGACGCCAACCATTGACGAACTTGCGAGCGGCGGCCGGCGCTATACCAATGCATGTAGCACAGCGGGTGTCTGCGCTCCGTCCCGTGCCGCGGTGATCACTGGCCGATATCAAACAACGATAGGCGCTCATCACATGCGGACGAAACATACGAACGAGGACACGCCAAGAATCCCGACGCCGTACTCCGCCGTTCCACCCCACTTCGTCACTGCGTTCCCCGAGTATCTCCGCGCGGCGGGTTACTACTGTACGAACAACGAGAAGACCGACTACCAGTTCGATAATCAGGGCGACGATCCCCACGACTTCCAACCGCCGGCGTCGATTTGGGACGAATGCAACGAGGACGCTCACTGGCGGAATCGCCCGGATGACGACCAACCGTTCTTCGCCGTGTTTAATCCCACACGAACGCATGAGAGCGGGATGTGGGAGGACGCACTTCTGAGTGTTGGCGGCGAGCCGGAGACGGATCCTGACCGAGTAACAGTCCCACCATACCTCCCGGATTCCGACGGAGTTAGGGAGTCGATTGCCCGACAGTACGACAACATCACGCGGTCGGATGAGGAGATCGGTTGCCTTCTTTCCCAACTGGAGGAGGACGGTCTCGCGGAGAATACAGCCGTGTTTGTTTGGAGCGACCATGGGGAAGGACTCCCGCGCGCGAAGCGAAGTCTTTACGAATCAGGGGTGAACGTCCCGCTGATCGTTCGCTGGCCAGGTGAGGTTGAGGGCGGGGAGCAGAGCGACCGCCTCGTTAGCCTCGTTGACTTGGGTCCGACCGTGCTGTCGATCGCTGGGATCGACATACCCCAGTGGATGCATGGTCGTCCGTTCTTGGGGCAGGCAGAGCGTGAGTCACGCAACTACGTGATGGCCGCGCGCGACCGTATCGACGAGAGCTACGACATGGTCCGCTCAATACGGAACCATCGCTACAAGTATATCAGGAACTACGACCAGTCGAACCCACCGTTAGTATGGGTGCCGTTCCGCGCCCGAGGGGATGCGATGCGAGACCTGCTCCGTCTCCACGCGGAAGGCAAGCTGCCGGAGCGTCAGGCTCGTCTCCTCTCCGGCGGACGACCCGGAGAGGAGCTCTACGATCTCCACAACGACCCGCATGAAATCGAGAATTTGGCTGATGACACCGACCACCTCGATGTGCTCGCGGGACTCCGTACCGCGATGGACGAGTGGCGCAAGCGATGCGGCGACGAGGGTATGGTCGACGAATCACGGATGGTCGAACGGATGTGGCCGGATGGCGAGCAGCCGACAACGGCTACTCCAACGTTCGTGCCGAACGCACCGGAGAACCCCATGACGGAAGCGACGCCGGACGGAGATACGTTCACCGCGCCGGCAACGCTGACGCTTCACTGCGACACGCAGGGAGCTTCGATAGTCCATACTACTGACGGCGGATCGGAATCGCGATGGAAACTCTACAACGACGTTATCTCACTTCCAACCGGTGAGACGACAGTGCAGGCGAAAGCGATTCGATACGGCTACCGTGAGAGCAGTGTTCGCAGTGCGACATTCACTGTCACCGACTGACAACTCATCGACCGGTGCCGTTCTCTTTTCTCGCGCCGAGTATCAGATACATTTATGTCCTTTCGGAAACGCCTTCGGTCTTGTATGCGAATTCTGTACATAGACATCGATTCGCTTCGTCCGGATCACTTGGGTTGTTACGGATACGAGCGTGACACCTCGCCCAACATCGACCGGATCGCAGCGAATGCCCGACGATTCACGAACTACTACGTCTCCGATGCACCATGCCTTCCCTCTCGTACAGCCTACTTTACAGGTCGATTCGGGATCCACACGGGTGTTGTCGGTCACGCCAATATCAACGCAGATATTCGCCATCGCGGTGCCGCACGAGGACACTCGAACCGTGGTACGTATCGAACGCTTCCAACTGCATTACGCCAAGAAGGACACCGGACGGCGTTCATCAGTCCGTTTCCACAGCGCCACGGGGCTTGGCACGTTATCGATGGCTTCGAAGAATGGGTCGATACAGGTGAGTTCGGTGTCGAACGCGCTGACGTCGTCTACCCCCACGTGGAGAAATGGCTGGAAGCGCACGCTTCGGAAGAGGACTGGTACCTCCATGTCAACTTCTGGGACCCGCACACCCCCTACGACACGCCGGAAGAATACGGGAACCCGTTCGTCGACGAGCCTGCCCCGAGATGGCTTACTGAGGATTTGATCGAAGAGCAGTATGAGAGCTACGGCCCTCACAGTGCTCACGACCTGCACCATGGTTACTTGACCGGCGACGGTCCCGACGACCTCGAACGGACACCGAACGAGATCGCGAATCGGGAGGATTTTCGTCGCTGGGTCGATGGATACGATGTCGGTATCCGCTATCTCGACGGCTACATTGGCAAGATGGTTGATCTCCTCCGGGCACAGGGTGTCTACGAGAACACCGTAATCGTGATATCAGCAGACCATGGGGAGAACCAAGGCGAGCTCAACGTGTACGGCGACCATCAGACTGCCGACGATATCACATGTCGGGTTCCCCTGCTCGTCAGGGGACCTGGGATCGAGTCCGGCGTCGACAACAATCTCTACTACCATCTCGACTTCTCGGCGACACTTGTGGACTTGATTGGGGGTGATGTTCCGAGCAGTTGGGATGGCCGTTCGTTCCTTCCATCGCTCACCGACGGCGAGACGGTGGGTCGGAGCTTCCTCGTCACTAGTCAAGGTGCATGGGCGTGCCAGCGCGGCGTCCGGTGGAATGACTGGCTCCTGCTCCGAACATATCATGACGGCTGGCGAGACTTCGAATCCGTCGAACTCTACAACCTCACCACGGACCCACACGAAGTAGAGAACGTTGCTACAGACAATCCGGAAGTGGTTGACCATGGAATGGCGCTGTTAAACCGGTGGCATGGACAACGGAGGATCGACGCAGCAATCGGATCCGACGGTGGGAACCCGGACGCTCCGCGTGGACTTATTGACCCGCTTTTCGAGGTGATTCGTAGTGGCGGGTCGTTCTATCTTCAGGGAAACATGGAGGCGTACACGGATCGTCTACGCGAAACCGGTCGCGAGGCACATGCCGAGAAAATCGAGACCTACGACGGAATCACCCACCAAGTCCGAAGCGAACAGCCCCGCTAGCTATATCCATCACGACCGACACTTAACGAACATCTGATGGGTAGATCACCATCGTTATTACGTGACCTACATATACGACACTATCGATGGCAGGAAATAGACCAAACGTTTTCCTCATCCTTACTGACCAGCATCAGGCCCAAGCTCTCGGCGCGGTGGACGGTTCGTTCCACACACCCGCACTCGACGGCCTTGCAGCCGACGGTGCCCGTTTTGAGAACGCCTACTGTACCCAGCCACAATGCTCACCGTCGCGTTCCTCGATCGTCACTGGCCAGTTTCCACATCAAACGGGTGTCCAAGCTCTCTCTAACTGGGGGCCGCATGAACTTGATACAGCATCGAACAGCGTCGGCCGTACACTCCAAGACGCAGGCTACGAAACACTCTGGTCCGGTCGCTGGGATCTCGGTGTTGAGAATGCCACTGAGCTCGGGTGGAAGTACACCCGGAACCTTGACATTACCGGCACTGATGGGACATCGAGCCTCGAATGCGACCGTACAACAGCGACCGAAGTGTCGCGGTATCTACGAGAGTACGACGGTGACACGCCCTTTTTCGCAACGGCGTCCTTCAACCTCCCCCACCCTCCATACTTCGAGGATGAGTGTTTCCAGCAGTACTACGACCGGGAGGAGGTTTCACTCCCGACGAACTTCAACGACGATCTCTCCACGAAACCTGCGTTCCACCGAGAACGCGCGAAAGCCGAAGAATGTGATCTCTCAGAGGATGAGTACCGCGAAGTCGCCTATCGGTACCGAACAATGGTCTCGCGTGTCGACGCTTACATCGGGGTGGTATTGGACACACTTCGCAGCGAAGGACTCTACGACGACACGGTAATCGTGTTCACTGCCGACCATGGCGACATGCAGGCCGCGCATGGTCTCAACAAAAAGGGTGTCCTCGCGTACGAGGAAATCCTCCGTGTACCACTCGTTGTTCATCACCCTCAACTCGACATCGAACGGAACGTGATCCCGGACTTCGTCTCTACCGCCGCCGTCCCAGGAACGATCGTTGAGGCAGCGGGCGAATCAGTTTCACAAGCGTTTACCGGTGGAAGTCTGCTGCCAACGATGGAGCGCTCTTCGCCGCCCGACGATGATCGGGTTTTCTTCGAGCACAACGTCGCCTACTGGGGGCATCACCCCTACCGGGGGGTCCGTACCCCAGATTGGAAGCTCGTAGAGTATCCGAAAGATGGCGAGGGTGAGCTCTATGATATGCAAACGGATGCTGACGAACTAACGAATCGATACAACGACCCCGACTACATAACGGTCAGGGAGGCGCTCGAAAATACCATCGAGAGGTGGTGGAATGCGACTGACGGCGACATGGATGATTGGATTACTGAGCCGGACCTATCGTTCAGTCCCTGACTCGGGCGTACGGCCTGCGATGTTCCGTGACACAACGCGTCCATTCATGGCCATCGGGACTCGTCTTATCGTCTCCCCATAGCTTAGCCCTCTCCACCCCCGACGACCGATACCGAGCAAAGAAGTGGAAGCAAAAACGCCTATTCGGAATACAACTCAGTTACGAGGCGTATATCTCGCGCCGAACGACCGACGACGAGTTCGAATTGGCCTTCGAGAGGCATCCATCCATTGGTCTCATCATAACGTTCGAACGGGAGAAGATCAAGATCGATATCAACTGTCATCGTTTCATTGGCAGGAATAGCAACCGAAGAAAAGCCCGCCAATTCCTGAACCGGTCGATTTACTCCATCGGATTTCTCTGAACGGGCGTAGATCTGTACTACTTCGTTCCCGTCTCGATTGCTTGTGTTCTCGAGAGTGATACGTATCTGCCGTTCCTCAACAACCTCAATTGAATGATACGAAAAAGTTGCATACGAGAGACCATGACCGAAGGGATAAATCGGCTCAATATCGTTTGCATCGAAGTGTCGATATCCAATAAACAGATCCTCCGCGTATTGGACTGTTCCATCCGTTCCGGGAAACGTAGAGGGATCCGCTGTTGGGTAGTCCGACTCGTTTGCGAACGTCACCGGAAGACGCCCGGATGGGTCGACATCGCCAAAGAGAACCGCTGCGAGGGCATCGCCATCGGATTGACCAGGATACCAATTCTCGACTACCGCACTCACATCGTCCTGCCAAGGGAGCTCGACCGGTCCGCTTGATTGAACGACGACGACAGTCCGGTCGTTGACTCCAGCGACTGCTTCGATGAGCTCGTCCTGTTTCCCTGGAAGCCGGAGACTATCCCGATCGAGCGCTTCTGCTGCTGCATCCTGGACGACGACGACAGCGACATCAGCTGTAGATGCGACGTCAATCGCATCTTCGAGACGAGGTTCGGACGATCCGCCGTTTTCGTTTTCATCTCCACCACCGAAGAACGAGACTTGTTCGACTTCCGGTACGCCACGTGCGACGCTAACGTCACCTGTCGCACGCTCGCGAATCCCGTCTGCTGTTGGAACCTCATCAAGTGGTTCGATTTCAGATGAGCCCCCACCACCGGATTTCGCCTCGTGAACACTGGGACCAACCACCGCAATACTCGTATCGTCCGCTAGCGGTAAGATCCCGTCGTTCTGTAGGAGAACTGTTCCACGTGTCGCGATCGTCTCAGAAAGTCCACCATGTTCGGTATCCTCTCGGATGTCTTCACTGCGGTCATCCTCGAAGAGCCCGACTCGTTTCATCTGACGAAGGATTCGGCTCACCATGTCATCGATTCGGGATTCCGGAACATCGCCCTCTTTCACTGCATCGAAGAGAGGCTCCGCGAAAAGTCCCGTGTTCGATGGGTCCGGCATTCCATCCGAAACATCTGTGTTCTCTCCGAAGACGGCATCACTACCGCCATCACTCTCGATCCCGAACGCTTCCCACATCTCATCGCGGTCGATGCCTGGCATCTCCAGATCAAGTCCGGCGTTCGTTGAACCGACAGTACTCTTCGTACCGAACCAGTCAGAGACGACGTATCCCTCGAATCCCCACTCTTCCTTCAGCACGTCCATCAGGAGCCTACGTTTCTCACTCATAGGTTCTCCATTCACACCGTTGTACCCGGACATTACCGAACCTGCGCCGGCATCGACTGCAGCTTTGAATCCTGGCAGATAGCACTCACGTAAGGCAGTCTCACTAACGTCGACGTTCACAGACGCGCGCTTCGTCTCCTGGTTGTTTGCAACGTAATGCTTTGGCGTCGCAACGATGTCCTCCGATTGAATGCCATCGACCATGGCGGCAGCGAAAGCGGCGGTGAGAACCGGATCTTCCGCATAGTATTCGAAATTCCGACCACAGTGTGGAACTCGAATCAAATTGACACCGGGTCCAAGTAGAGCATCCTGACCACGCGATTTTGTCTCTTGGCCCATAGCCGCCCCCTGTCTGCGGGCTAGCTCCGGATCAAATGTCGCGGCCAACGCAATCGATGAAGGAAACGCAGTCGCAGGCTTCCCGTGTGCCCGGACACCCATTGGTCCGTCAGTAAGTCTAAACTCCGGGATTCCAAGCCGCTCAACACCTGGGAGATAACCCGTCGCCAGCCCTTCTGGGTCGGCTGCTCCATGGACAAGTCGAATTTTTTCTTCGAGAGTGAGCTCTTGTAGTTGCTCTCGCACCTCTGTACGGTCGTTTACCATCTCTGAGTACTACTTCGTGCGGTCTCATAAATATAGCTAGGATCATGTCCATATCACTTTTACTGTAACGAGTGGAAATACAGTGATCATCCGGTTGTATATGTATCCAAACGGAACTCACTCGTGTATAACTGTATTGAGCGGCCTGTTCGTATCGACTCTCATCGAATCGACCACGTGTCTGGGACAGACAACAGCCAAACAGGTGACGTAGTGGACCATCGGAACGGAGAGTAGTGCTTTAAAACCGCCGACCGAACATATAAACGTACTCACCTAATTGTGATCTCTCTGGATAGCTCGTTTACGTACAGTTCGAATGGAACTGATTCAACGACCCGTGACCCATCAGGACGCACTACCGCAAGGTCCTCAGAGTCCAGCTCGAACAGTGCGGTCTCGGTTTCGCCAGGCGCTATATCTATCTTCGTGAACGCCAGTAATTCACGAACAGGCGTCACGACCGAACTTTGAAGATGTTGCCCGAAAAGCTGAACCGTCTCGGTTCCGCTCCGATTTCCCGTGTTCGTGACAGTCACTTCAACGGATAGCCCATCGTCGGCCAAAACTCTCCGATCAGACACTTCGAGGGACTTGTACGTGAACTCCGTGTAGCTTAGACCGTATCCAAATTCGAACAGTGGGTTGTAGGATGGGAGATGCTCTTGGCTTCCGATCGGACTTGGGTGGGGGAGCCAGTCATGCCGAACGGGTAGGTCACCGATCGTACGCGGAAAAGAGATTGGAAGGCGTCCAGATGGATTCGTCCGTCCCAAGAGAATGTCCGCGATCGCCCCTCCACCCTCAATACCTGGGAAGAAACCGACCAGCAGACCACTGACCTGATCGACGACGTCTGTTAGGACAAGTGGACGACCCGTGATAACGAGGAGAACGACCGGTGTTCCAGTCTCGCAAACTGTTTCTAGGAGCTCTTTCTGTACGTCTGGGAGTTTGAGCTGATTGCGTGTTGGAAACCCACTTGACGAATCAGTTATCGATTTGGGGCCAAATTCGTGGAGGTACCAAGGCTCACCCAGAACCACGATGGCTGTGTCTGCTGCAGCGGCGCGTTCCGCGATCTCGTCTGGCTGCAGTGTGACATCGCTGACGATCCCGGTTTCGTAGTCGACAGTCATTTCCGGACCCGAGGCACTCACCAATCCTCCATAGATCGTTTGTCCCTGTGAATCGTCCACCCCGTACACAGTCCATCCACCGAGCAAATTATCGATTGAGTCCGCGTTCGGTCCCGTGACGAAGACGTCATCCTCACCGTTCAGCGGGAGTACGTCGTTTCGGTTTTGAAGCAACGTCACAGATTCGCTCGCGGCATCTCGCGCAACCGCTCGGTGCTCGCTTGATCCAACGGTCTCCGAGGCAAGCTTCGGTGGAACGTAGGGGTCGTCAAACAACCCTAGCTCGAATTTGAGCTCAAGAACGCGATAGGTGCTCTCATCGAGACGCTCTTCACTAACAGTTCCTTTCTCAACCAGATCATAGAGCAGTTGTGCATGCTCCGGTCCACCAACAGACGCGATGTCCAAACTAGCGTCCGTGGCTAAATCGACAGCGTCCCGGAGCGATGCGGCAACTTGGTGCCGGTCGGCCAGCATTCGTATACCCAGCCAATCCGAGCACACCACACCACCGAATTTTAGTTGCTTCCGCAGTACTTCATCGAGATAATATTTGGAGCTGTGTGCGGGTTGGTTTCCAATAGCATTGTACGCCGGCATTACTCCGGCTACCCCCTCGCTGACCGCACGCTCGAAGGGCGGGAGATACACTCGCCAAAGCGTTTCTGGAGAGACATCGATCGGGGCCGTATCCTCCCCACGTGTCGGACCGCTACTCGCGGGATAGTGTTTTACCGTCGCCGCAACTGCTGTTGGATCGTCCAGATCGTCACCTTGAAGCCCCCTAATCTCTGCGCTGACAAACTCCTCCACCAGCGTTGTCGATTCGCCGTACGTCTCGTATGTTCGTCCCCAGCGTGGGTCGCGAGCGATATCAGCGGTCGGTGAGTAGTTTTGGTTCGCACCCGTTGCGGACATTTCTGCCGCTGTAACTCGAGCCGCGCGTTTGACGATGTCTGGGTTCCACGTTGCCGCCATACCCAAATTCTGAGGGAAAACCGTGCTGCGCTCAATATTCGCGTGCCCGTGTATCGCATCAACAGCAACCAGTAGCGGAATACCAAGCCGGGTTTCGTTCATAGCAACCCGCTGTAATCGGTTTGCGATCCGCCCTGCCACAGAGACCTGGTTGTACTTCGAAATCCCCGTCCCAAAGGGGCTTACTGAGCCAATGTAGTAGTCACGAATGGCGACTTCGACGTCCGTTATCGCTGTTGTTTCTGTAGCTCGCTTCCTTGTATCCGTGAACGAACCAACATGCATTCCGACGAGTTGACCGACTTTTTCCCGACGGGTCATTCGTTCTAGAAGGTCTACTGTGCGAACTCTTGTAGACTCGTTTGGATCTTTGTATGGAGGTTTGCTGGGCATGTCGAGACATGGGGCAATGTCCATATTAAACTGGGGGGCATCGTGCGAAGCATTTTTGTTCTCTCGTAGATGAGCATTATTGGTAATACCGAAATGAAAAACAAACAGATGGCTGTCCGAAGTCGTTCTTGGAACCATTCGTCGGGGGAAAAAGCGGATGAGTGACGAGACGACAGAACACACGGAAAGCGGAGCACTGGACCACGGCGATTCAAGTGGAGACTACGCGAAACACTGGACCAACAAAGCAGATAACAGGGAGGATCTCCCGGCTGAGAATGTCGATGTGAAATCGGATTGGGTTGGGTTGACGGTCTACCTTCCGGAACCACTCCGGGACGAATTGGAGTTGGTCTTCCGCGAGCATAGCTTAGAATGCAAGCGCTCAACGGACATAGACCTCAAGAAACTTCGTCATTTCTATCCGAGCGTAGTTGCTCTCGGAATAGAACGCCTCGAGAGTATGAATACAGAGGAGCTCACCCCTCTCCTCACGTACCTTTCAGAGGAGTACGAATGATCACACATGGTGACGGGCTGCTCCGGTAGTATTACTAGTAATTTTCTCACTATGCGGAAGAGTTCTGAGCGCAGCCGGTCGTTATCAGAAAAGATTTGTAACACCAATACGCACATTACTACCAACAGAGTATGCACTTATACAGTTGTATAGAACCTTCATGATGTCTCGAAATTGTTAGAAAGAGAGTCATCAGAAAAATACTAGTAAATCTAGTATTACTGGTATCGACCACTACCGGACAGCCACCCTTAGATTGAGGCTGGAGCGAGAGAGTTTCCATAGGGCGGGGTGAAGATCACAGTACAATACATATGTGAATCTCTGATAGCGCTGTTTAGTTGGGATCGAGAAGGCAGAAGAGTTGGTTCCTCATACCACTCAACAGTCTTCCCGGTGAGGTATTTGAAACGGGGGATACTGGCTGTTGGGACCGTGAACGGACTCCTAATCTCGGCCCTCAGATCGTAGCACCGCTGTTCCACCGGATTGGGACTCGCCGCCCCATTGTATGTGATGTCGTGATGCGCTATCCCTGGGGTTTGGTATTGTGAAGGAAAGTTTTAAATATACCATCGACTACTGTGATGGTGGACCTCAATGGTAGATAATAGCAATGGCCGGGCATCCCGGAGGAAGTGGCTGAGAGCCCTGGGAGCAGGGTCAGCAGCACTGCTAGCCGGTTGCTCAGGTGATACACCCGAACCCGGTGGACAGGGGGGCGGTTCCACAGGGAACGGACAGGGAGAAGGCTCCACAGAAAACTCGGTTGACCAAACGTTTTACAATGCGACATGGGCCATCCCGACACAAGCACAGTACAATCAGCAGAACCCGACTAACCAGACGGAGTTCCCTAACTACGTGTTGTTTGGGCGACTCGCTCAGTACAATCAGACGAGCGCGGAATGGGTCCCCCATCTAGCAGAAGAGTGGAACATATCCGGGACATCGGTCACGCTCAACCTCAACGATTCGTTCGTCTGGCACGACGGCGACCCGGTTACGGCCAAAGACGTTGCAACGAAACTGCGTGTAGAATACGCAATGGAAACAACGTTAGCCAACTTTCTCAGCGGGGTTGAAGTGCCAGACGAGACGACGATTGAGATCGAACTACAAGGCGAAACGAACCGGAATCTCCTCTATCAGAACCTGCTATCGCTCATGATTGACACCCCGACAAGCGTTTGGGGGGAGTACGTCTCTGACGTCCAGTTCGACGATTCGGACTATTCGAGCGTACAAGAGGAGATAGTACAGTTCAGTTGGCAAGATCCCATCGGGTGGGGGCCGTTCCAGCTCGACGACCAGACCGGCCAGCAGATCCAACTGACGAAATTTGACGACCATCCACAGGCAGACCAAATCAATTTCTCGACGATGGCCTTCCGGTACGTTGAGAACAAACAGCAGAAAATGCAGGGCTACCTCTCCGAACGCATCAGCGGTGGAGGGATGATCCCAACGAAGTCAGTCTATGACCAAATGCCGAGTGCGTTCCAGAACTGGAACTTCAATCGCGGCGTCGGGTTCGCTCTACACTTCAACCAGAATCGCAAGGTATTCCAGGACGTGCGAGTTCGGAAGGCACTCTCGCACGTACTTGACCGAGGACCAATGGTCGAGAACACGAGCATTGTCGGTCCCAAAACGCTCGAGTTCGACACGGGGTTTCACGGCAACAAGAAGTTTCAGCGTCGGTATATCGGCGACACCCTGAACGAATTTACGCTCTACAACGACACGAAGCGGGCCACAGCGCTGCTAAAGGAGGCCGGATTCACCAAGAACGGCGAGAAATGGACGAAACCCAACGGTGACCCGTTCCAGCTGACACTCAAATCCGCATCCGGCTTCAGTGCATGGCGCGTCGGCACGAACGAGGCGACACGACAGTTGAACGAATTTGGGATCGATGCTGAGTTCACACCGGTCCAAAACAGTACGTACCTCTCGAACACGTTATCGAACGGCGACTTTGACATCGGTGCCTCTTTCGTTGGCCAACAGATCCTACACCCGCTCACGGACCTAGAAACCTCGTTCTATGGATACCCTAGCTTCGCTCCCGATATAGGAACTCCAGACGAGTTCTCGGTCCCGATGCCGGTCGCCAACCCGTCCGGGTCCACGAAGACAGTGAATGTGCGGGATCTGATCTCCCGGATCACGTCCACCTCTGGCCAGAAGAGCCAGGACCTGATAAAGCGACTCTCGTGGGTCTACAATCAGACCATGCCGACCTACGTCGTGTTTACGAGCTACGGGTACAGCTTCCTCAATACGGACAACTGGACTGTTCCCCCGGAGGACGCGGCAACAAACGGTGTGAGTTATCCAGTCGCGCTCATGATGCATAAAGGACAGGTTCGGGCAAAGCAATGACTCCGTTCCTAGATACACCAGACATGCTGGTGATTCGGACACAGATAAGCATATGGAGAAGACATAGCGAACGAAAATCATGGTTTCACGTTCAGTAAAGAAACACGCGGGGCGACTTGCCCAAGCGTTGTTCAGTATTTGGTTCGTACTTACGTTCACGTTTGGTCTCGTTCGGCTGCTACCTGGGGGGCCGATGGCGTACCTCCAAGCGCAACTTGTAGAACAGAACATAGATACTTCGGCCTTACAAGCCCAAGTCAAGGCATATACGAACATCGCTCCCGATGAGCCGCTCACGATACAGTACATCCAGTATGTATCATCAGCCCTCCAAGGGGATTTCGGTCGTTCTATCTGGTACGACCAGTCGGTAGGTTCGATCGTTGCAGGCGCACTACCCTGGAGTCTGCTGCTGGTTGGCGTCTCGATAGCCCTGATATATTTCATCGGCATCGGCGGCGGCGCACTCATGGCCTACAGTGAAGGAAGTCGATTCGATCAGGTTACATCGACGGCTGCGATCGTCTTGAATTCGATCCCCTCATACGTGGCTGGAGTTGTCTTTCTATACTTTCTCGGATATCGCTGGCGTCTCTTCCCAATTGGCGGTCGGATGAACGACGCCACTCAAGTCGGACTGAACTGGCCGTTCGTCGCCGGCGTGATCGAACACCTTGCGCTACCCGTGGCCGCGTTCGTCCTCACCGCATTCGGGTTCCGGGCGCTCACGATGCGCAGCAACAGCATCAGCGTTTTGGGCGAGGAATTCGTTCGCGTCGCACAGCTTCGGGGCCTTCCCGGACGACATATCGCGCTCCAGTACGTCGGACGGAACGCAGTCCTACCGCTTTACACCGGTCTCCTGATCTCGATCGGGCGGCTACTCGGAGCGACCGTGATTATCGAGCAGATCTTCCGCTATCGTGGGATCGGCTACTATATGTTGGAGGCGATCAATGCCCGAGACTACCCGCTCATGATGGGGTGTTTCATCGTGATCACCGTCACGGTCGTTCTCGGGGTGTACATCGCCGACCTCACTTACCGGCTGATCGATCCACGAGCTGACACCCGAAGCGAGACCGCAAACATCACCATGGGTAGCCTCTGGGATCGGCTCACCATTTGGATCAACCAGCGGCTCTCGGGCCAGTCAGGCGGCGCTGACACTACACATTCGGACAGACAAGCGAAGTTGGCGAAGACGGAGTTCGGCACGGTCGCCGACTCCACCGACCCGACCACCACGTCCAGAGGCGGTAGCTTCTATCAGTTCGTGGTCGTGCCGCTCAAGATCATCTGGGACGACTGGCGCACTCGGGTCGGGCTCGCTATTGTCCTCCTATACGTGGCCATTGGACTGTTCGGTCCGTTCGTTATCGCCCCGCCAAATTCCGGACAGGCCCCGCGCGCGCTGCAGGCGTTCCAAAACTTCTCTCACCCCCTCGGTACCGACCAAGCCGGGCGGGACCTCCTCTCGTTGCTCGTTCACGCCACGAGACCGATGCTCGAGATGATCCTCGTCGGTGCCGTCTTCGCGACGACCGTCGCGTCGCTCATCGGGATCGTCGCCGGTTACGCGGGCGGGCTGATCGACCAGTTACTAATGACACTCTCGGACGTTACCATCGCGATCCCAGGCATCCCGCTCGCGATCGTGCTCGCCTTCATCTTCCAGCCGACCGATCCCGCCGTCATCGGGCTTCTCCTCACCGTCAACGCTTGGGGGGGCATCGCTCGCCAGATCCGCTCGGAGACGATTACGATCCGCAAGAACCACTACGTGGAAGCCTCCCAAGTGCTGGGGATTTCATCACCGCGGATCCTATACAAGGAGGTCTTACCGAACGTTCTCTCGTTCATCATGATCAAGTTCGTCGCCAGCGCCCGGCGCGTCATCTTCGCGTCCGTGGGGCTATACTTCATCGGCGCACTTCCCTACACGCTCAACCACTGGGGGGTGATCATGCAGATCGCCTACGAGGGTGGGGCTCTCCTCACGGCTGATCTGGCCTACTGGCTGTTCATCCCCATGGCAACGATCGTCGTTCTGAACTACGGGTTCATCCTGTTTGCACAGGGGACCGACCGACTGCTGAACCCACGGATCAGAGCGAAACACAAACGGAAAAACCGCCAGCCTGAGAGCCAATCCCGGAGCGAAAGCGCTTCTCAGACAGCTACTCGTAACTAACGACCAATGAACCTCGAAAAGACTAACCGACAATCGAATCGGAACGACCGGCGGAAGATCATCAGCGCGCGTGACGTCGCGGTCACGTTCGAAATGGATCGCGGTACTTCACGCGTGCTGAACGACGTCAATATGGACATCTACGACGGCGAGATCGTCGGGATCGTCGGCGAAAGCGGGAGCGGGAAGTCGATGTTCGCCGACGCGCTGTTGAACGCGGTCGTCGACCCTGGCGTGGCTTCCGGCGAAATTCGCTATACCCCTGAGGAGGGTGAATCCCTCGATGTGCTCGGTCTCGAAGGGAAGGCACTTCGAGAGTTTCGCTGGAACGACGTCTCGATGGTATTTCAGGGCGCTCTGAGCGCGTTCAACCCGACGATACGAGTTGGCGCTCACTTCAAAGAGACGCTGAGCGCCCACGGTGTCGAGAAGCGCGAGGGGATGGAGTGGGCGCGCCAGCTACTCGCCGACCTCTACCTCGACCCGAACCGGGTGCTTGAGTCCTATCCTCACGAACTGAGTGGCGGGATGAAGCAACGGGCGCTGATCGCGTTGAGTCTCCTGCTCGAACCAGATATGCTGGTGATGGACGAGCCAACTGCTGCGCTCGACCTGCTGATGCAGCGATCGATCATCAGACTACTGCGGGAGGTCAGGGACAAGTACAACCTGACGATGGTGTTCATTACGCACGATCTACCTCTCGTTGCCCGGCTTGCGGACCGTCTCGCGGTCATGTACGCCTTTGAGTTCGTCGAGACCGGGCCGACCGAGAAGATCCTTACCGAACCGTCACATCCGTACACGCGGGAGCTATTGAATGCGACGCCGGACATCAGCGCGCCGATCGATCAGATGAAACCAGTAGAAGGGGCAGCCCCCGACCCGGTTACCCCCCCTGCAGGCTGCTCGTACCACCCGCGCTGTCCGCTCGCCGACGAACGATGCGAAGCCGAAGCGCCCCCGTTCCAGTCGGTATCCCAGAACCACGAAGCAGCCTGTTTCCACTGGGAGCAGGCGGTCGAAGAGATTCCGATGGCCAGCCAAGGAGGGAACAGCGATGAGTGACACTGCCGATCGGCCAGTTGTGACACTCAACGACGTAAGCGTCGAGTTCGCGAAGAACTCGGGACTGTTCGACCTATTCTCCGAACGGGAAGTCGTAAAGGCCGTCGACGGGGTCTCGATTGAGATCCCAGAAAACCAGGTCGTAGTACTGGTTGGCGAAAGCGGCTGTGGGAAGACCACCCTCGGGAAGACGACGATCGGTTTACAGGAACCGACTGCTGGGAGCGTCGAGTATCGGGGCCACGATATCTGGGCCGCAAAGAAGGGCAAGGGTGAGATGCCGTACCGGGAGATCCGGCGTTCCCTGCAGATAATCCACCAGGACCCGGGAAGCTCCCTTAACCCGAACCGGACGGTCATGGCGAGCCTCATGGAGCCGCTTCGTCGGTGGTACCCCGAACTCGACACCCAAGACAAACGTGCCCGGATCCTCTCGATGATCGAACGCGTTGGTATGTCCCCTGCACAGGATTACGCCGACCGATATCCCCACCAGCTGAGCGGTGGGGAAAAACAACGGGTCGCACTCGTTCGTGCGCTGATCATGAATCCGGAGCTGATCTTGGCTGACGAGGCAATCAGCGCCCTCGACGTTTCGCTTCGGGTCGAGATGATGAACCTGATGATCGAGCTTCAGGACCTCATCGGAACGTCGTATCTCATGATCTCTCATGACCTCTCCAACGCCCGCTATATGGCGAAGAAGACCGGCGGCTACATCGGGATCATGTATTTAGGAGAGATAGTTGAGTTCGGCCCGGCGTCGGAGGTCATCGAAGATCCGAGTCATCCCTACACGAAGGCACTCAAGTGGGCGACACCCGAACTCAGTACGTTCAGCGAGAGCGGTGAGCGAATGCCGATTCGGAGTATCGACATCCCTGATGCGGTCAATCCCCCATCCGGCTGTCGGTTCCACACGCGGTGTCCGAAGGCTCGTGAGGTGTGTACCCAGGAGCACCCCGAACTCGCCGTCGATCCGGCGGATGACCTGTATCAAGCGGCTTGTTTCCGTGATTACGAGGACCACCCTTACTGGGAGAGTAGCGATATCACCGATGGAGGCGAGGAGCCTATGTCCAAGATATGAGACTCTGAGGGGTATCCGATCCGTCGTCGCCGATTCGAATGTGGCTCGGCCGCATACGGGTTTCGAACGCCATCGACTGCCCAAAAACACGACACAACGACCGATTCCGACGCATCAACCTATGACCCAAGTACACAAAACGGCAACGACCATACGACGATGACTGATACACCGAACGTCCTATTCCTGATGACCGATGAGCATAGCTATCGCGGGCTCGGACATCTCAACGACGACGACGACGGCCGCGGCGAGCCGGTGACTACGCCGACTTTGGATGAGATGGCCGCCTCAAGTGCGGTATTTGACCAAGCATACTGTCAAATGCCGCTTTGTACTCCGTCACGACTATCGATGCTTACTGGGCGTGAGGTACCAGGTGCGGGTGCTTGGGATAATTGGAGTACGTTGCTGCCCGACAGACGAACGATGCCCGAGGCATTCAGCGAGGCCGGTTACGCAACATCGCTCGTCGGCAAGATGCACTTCGGTGGGAACCGTCAGTTCTGTGGCTTTGAGGACCGTCCCTACGGGGATCTGACGGGAGAGGTGGGCCACCAACCGGATCCGATCAGACCGATCGAAGAGAATCGTGGGCTTGGCAGGCCACCATTTAGAACGCGCACTGCCGATGCCGGTGTTACTGAGATTCCCGAGAGCCAGCTTCAGGAACGTACTGTTCTCACCGAGAGCCTCTCTTGGGTTCGGGAACAGGCGCACGCAAATTCAGACCAACCGTGGTTCCTCTGTGCATCGTTTTCGCGGCCTCATTTCCCACTGACGGTTCCGAAGCGGTTCCTAGATCGATACTGGCCCGAAGGCGTTACGGAACCAAAGGTAGGACGCGAGGGCGACACGATGAACCACCCAGTCGTCGAACATCTCGTAGAGTACTTACGAATAGACGACATCCCTGAGGAGGAGTCGCAAAAAGCTCGTGCGGCGTATCTCGCCTGCATCGACTTTGTCGACGAGGTGATCGGGGACTTCCTCTCACTCATGGACCAAGGTGGTTTCCTCGAAGATACGATCGTCGTATATGCGTCCGACCATGGTGAACTGGCCGGGGAGCACGGGCTTTGGTGGAAAAGTACTTGGCACGAAGCTTCGGCGCGAGTTCCTCTCATGATACAGACACCCGACCACCGATCCGGAGAACGGGAGGCTGCTCGGTTGGAGACGCCAGTCGGACTGGTGGATCTCTTCCCGACACTGTGTGGACTCTGCGACATCGACACATTGGGAGAGATAGATGGTGTCGATTTATCCGAAGCCGTTCGCGAGGGAACTGAACCGGACCACGGACCCGTCGTTTGCGATATGCTCAACGAGCGGTGGGGTAAGGGCACCCAGTATCGAATGGTCCGGGATGGGCACTACAAGTATATCAGGTTCAGGGGGGACTTTCAGGACCTCTTGTTCGATCTCAAGACGGATCCACTGGAGCAGGTAAACGTAGCGCTCAAGCCAAGCGGCGACGACGCGGTGGCACTCGGCCAACTCCGAACCTACGTTGAGGAGACGCTTGACTTCGAGAAAGTCGACAAGAAACGCCACACGGACCAGCGACGGGCCGCAGAGAACCACGTCCTCACTGCCGACGGCCACACTGATATCGACACCTCCGAGTTCCGATCCGATCTCATGAAATTAAATATTCCGGACACGACCGATGGCAACCTGTATCACCTCCCGGATGGTCGGATCGTAGATGGGGGACTGACGATCTACAAACCCAAGGAGATAATCGAGAACCCAGCGGATGCCTACGACGATTGGCCCGGTAACGACATCCAGCCGGATGATGATATCTGATCATTGAGGGAATATAGATTCGTTCACCAGATGGAGAGCACACCCAAATCACCCATCGAGGAGGTGCTCGTGCGCAAAATAATTTTGTGAATATTTTCTTATAATACCACAGTTTCCCATACAAATTGGTATCTGACCTTCTAGATTTTTGATTTGGCTCAATTGGCTTGAAGAAGTAGAATCGCACGAGCTCGGCTTGTCCGCGGGCAAGCGTAGAACAGTGTTCAGTACTACTTTTCGAGCAAATACTTTTGATTTTCGAAGAAATGAGAGTGGAGGCTATCAGCGATAGCAGAGATAGAGGGGTTGGTATATTTGAGAACCATAGACATCTATTTATAGGGGCCGCATGGTATTTAGTACTGGCAAAGAGCCTGAAACCAAATCATCCGAGAACGACGCGCAGAACGGGTCAGATGTTCTGAAATTTGGTAATGGTACTGTGGCTGGTATCATAGGTAGAGAACTCAATTTTTGTTACAAACACACCAATAGGATTGGACTCCCCTTTTCTAGCTAACCAAGTGTCATAGTATTGCGAGTGGTATATTGACAAGCAGCAAAAAAGTTTGAAAGACTATAATTCAGAAGTAATAGCTCACAACAAGGAGTACACTATAATCAGATTCCGGGAGGCGTTACTATTGAATTTGCGATCGAACAGAGCTCTATCGACGTGAGCGGGACCTCTCGCCTTACTAAACGGACCCTCAATTCTCTCGAGGCGGATATCTCCCCTTTTTTGATGTGCAAGGCGTCTATCAAGAGAAGGACTGTGTTCTCCACCAGTTGTACTGTCGCCCACTGAGAGACGTACTCGCCGATCTTCTCCTTCGTATCAATGACCTCGTCCTCGTAGCCCTCTCGGTCACCAGCGATAGGTTCTCTTCAGTGATATCGATAGCGACCATCCCAGCGTGATGAAATGCGTTCTTCGCCAACACTTCGATTTGTTCGGTCTCAAGTGGAAACACCGGTGTCATGCCCTCCACGGTACCGGCTGGTTAGGTATGCTCTCGAAACCAAAACGACCTCCGACTGGCGAGATCCCTTGGAGTAGAATCGGTCGCTCCTAGAATCACACTTTTGACTAAGAACGGTATCAGAGAAGCGATTGAGCAGAAGGCCTATTAATTGACCGTTCAATAAACTGCGTGTGGCAACGCAAAACCCCGAGCTCGATATGAAGCTCCCGAGCGGTCTCGAACCATCACAGCGGCGGGTGGACCCGTTCACCTGGTACGAGACGATGCGCAGCACTGAGCCCGTCCGATACGACGAGGAACGCGAGCGGTGGGACGTCTTCCGCTACGACGACGTCAGACGGGTGCTCTCGGACTACGAAACCTTCTCCTCGGCGGGGTTGTCGGATTTCGATTCGTTCGACGTTCTCGGAACGGTTCTCGTGGATGAGAACCCGCCGGAACACGACCGGCTTCGCGGCGTCGTCGACGAGTTCTTCCAGCCAGGAAACCTCGAATCGCTGCGTTCGTCGGTTCGCTCCATCGTCGATGAGCAACTCGACCGGACGCTCGAGGACGGCCCCGCTATCGATGCTATCGGACAACTTACGGCTCCGGTCACCGTTCTCACGATCTCCCGATTACTTGGCATACCACGTGAGGACTGGGATACGGTCAAGCAGTGGAGTGACGTCATGGGCGGTGGTGGTGCGTCGGAATCAGAGGACTGGAAGGATGCTCAACGAACATTCAAAGAGATACGCGAGTACATCGGCACGCTCCTCGAAGAGCGTCGAGGCGAAGACCGTGACGACGTGATTTCGGCGATCACGAGCACCGAAGCGTCCGAGAACGCCCTTTCGAAGGAGGAGCAGATCTCGTTTTGCATCTTCCTCTTCCTCGCCGGCCACTCGACCACGACTCATGCGGCCGGAAGCGTGCTCTGGACGCTCGCGGAGGAGAATCAGTACGAGAACTTGCGTGATGGCAAGCTCGACAGGGAATTGACGTTCGAGGAGTCGCTTCGCTACCGAGGACCCGTTCAGTCGCTCTCCGGTCGTCACACGACCGAAGAAGTGGAGCTGAGTGGTGTGACGATCCCAGCCGGCGAGCAGGTCACCTCGTGGATCGGGTCAGCCAATCGGGACCCGGAGGTGTTCGACGACCCGGAACAGTTCCAACCGGACCGACGGGCGAATCGCCACATTGCCTTCGGGTTCGGCCCGCACGTCTGTCTGGGGGCACCGCTCGCGAGACTGGAAGGTGACACCATCCTCGATGCCGTCACTGACCGGATTCAGGACATCGAACTCGCGGAGGAATCCTTCGATCCGGAACCCATGTCCTGGCCGCTCACCTACGGGCTCGATAGCCTTCCGATGCGGTTCTACGGGATGTAACGAGCGGCCACTCACCGCTTCTCGAAGGAGAAACGTATAGAAGAGCGGTCCCAAAACAGTATACAATGCCGCTCAGACAGCCGACATACGTTGTGATCGGTATATGAGTCACAGGGAAGGGACCGAATGGCGAATCAGGGTCGCTGCGATCCGTGCGCTGGCCAAGCACGGGTATGCCGACCTGTCCATCAAACGGATCGGGGAGGAGCTGGGCCAGAGCTCGTCGCTCCTGTATCACTATTTCGACGACAAGGACGACCTGTTGCTCTCGACGCTCGATCTGGTCGAGGAGGAGTTCGTCGACCAACGAGGCCGTGATGAACCGTCCAATCCGAAAGAAGACCTGGCCGACCTGATCGATGCGTTCTTCGACCCGTTCTCGGTCACGACGGACGACGTTACCACGGCGGACGAGATCGAGTTCGACGTCGTTCTCGTCTACGTCTACGCGGAACTCTGGGCACAGGCGACCCGAGACGAGCGGTATCGAGCGAAGATCACCGAACTGGAAACCCGGTTCGTCGACGAGATCACACGGACGCTCGAAAGGGGAATCGAGGAGGGACAGTTCCGCGAGACGCCACCGACGAAGACCGCTGAACACATCTTCGCACTCTTTCTGCACGAACTCCACACGAAGACGGCCGTCGACCGCGACGAAGCAACCGAGATGACACGTACCAACCTGTATGATCTCACGGAGCGAGAGCTCTCGGTCGACCTGCGTAACCCCGAATAGCGCGAGCGCAGGGTTTTCGTTGGGGGCCGAAGCGCTGTACGGTCCAGACTGAGACCGGGTTCGCATCCGAGGTCGGCCGATAGCAACGCTTATTTGATTGATCGATCAATCTACTAGTTGCTATGCAAGGGATCAGCGACAAAACCGCGGTCGTCACGGGAGCCGGATCCGGTATCGGGCGGGCATCGGCCGAGCGTTTCGCTGCAGAGGGAGCAAACGTCGTGATCGCGGACGTCGTAGCGGATACCGGGCGGGAAACGGTCGACATCATCGAGGACGCTGGAGGGGATGCGGTCTTCGTCGAAGTGGACGTCAGTGACCCGGACTCCGTCGAGGAGATGGTCGACACCGCTGTCGAAACCTACGGCGGGCTCGATTTCGCCCACAACAACGCCGGGATACTGACCGGATTCGCGCGAGTGACCGATATCGAGGACGGCCAGTGGGACCGGTTGCTCGACATCAATCTCAAGGGGATCTGGAACTGCATGAAGGCCGAACTCCCGGTGATGGCAGACGAAGGCGGTGCAGCCATCGTCAACACCGCCTCCGAGGCGGGTCTCGTCGGGATGGGCGGTCTCGCGAGTTATTCGGCGAGCAAGCACGGCGTCGTCGGACTCACGAAGACGGTGGCCCTCGAGTACGCCAGTCGCGGAGTGCGTGTCAACGCGATCGCACCCGGTCCGACGGAGACAAACATTCAAGCCAACTCCGGAGGTGGGAACACCGATCCGACGGAGTTCGAGTTCGACACGTCGGCGATGGTCGACGTTCCGATGGGCCGTGGCGCGACTGCCGACGAGATGGCCGGTGTCGTGGCGTTCCTCTGCTCTGACGATGCGTCGTACATCACCGGCCACACGCTCCCCGTCGACGGCGGTCAGGCCGCTGATTGAAGAGAAAAGAATCGGATAGCGATCGTAATCGATACTCGATTCAAACCAAGTGAAGCTGGTTCTCCCCGCTTCTGCCGGAACGAGGTGACTGAGAGGATTATCTCTGGATCATCGGCGATAGATCGCTCGGCAGGATATTCCTTCCACGAGATCAGTACCGGTCTACGCTATCCGACAGGGAAGAGAGCGAAGACCGTAGTGACTGGATATCGGTCGTAGTTCCGATAGGTCCCCATCGAGTCGGTCGAAACGCGTGAGGAGACGGTCGAGCGCGATATCCGCTTCGAGACGTGCGAGCGGCGCGCCCAGACAGTAGTGAATGCCCTTTCCGAACGCGAGGTGTTGGTTGGGACTCCGCTCCGGACGGAACGCCTCCGGTTCGTCGAAGACGTCCGGGTCACGGTTCGCAGCGCCAACCCAGACGTTCACGATCTCCCCGGCCTCGATCTCGTGCCCACTGAGTTCGACGTTCTCGGTCGTCACCCGCTGTATCTCCTGGATCGGGGAGCGATAGCGAAGCACCTCCTCGATGGCTCGCTTGCGGTCGATATCACCCGACTGGACGGCATCCATGACGCCCTGTTCCTCGAAAGACCAGATGGCGTTCGTCAGGAGGTTCGTGGTCGTGATGTTGCCCGCGAGGAGGAGGATCATACAGAAGCCGATCTTCTCCTGTTGGTTCAGTTCGTCCGCCGTCGCCGCCAGTGTGACGAGGTCGTCCCCCTCTCCCGCTCGTCGTTCCTCGAGAAGCTTCGCGAAGTACTGACCCATCTCCCTTTGCGCCGTCTCGCGCTGTCGTCTCATGCGCTGAACGGCTTCCTCGCTCGGGTCGTCTGGACGGGCGATGAGCGCGTTCGACCACTCCCTGAACTGGTCACGACGCTCGGCGGGGATACCCAGCAGTTCCGCGATGACCGTCACCGGGAACGGAACGGCGAACTCCTCGACGAAATCGAATCGATCGGTGTCCTCGAATCCATCGATCAGCTCGTCGGTGAGTTCTTCGAGCCGGGGTCGATAGTCGCGAAGTATCCCGGGTTGGAAACGCTCGTTGACGAACCCTCGCAGACGCTCGTGCTCCGGGGGGTCCGTACTGATCATCGTCTTGAGAACGGTCATATCACTCCCAGCATCGTCCGAGGGGTCGTCGCCCCTATCGGAGCGGTCCGCCGAGAACTGCTCGTAGTTGCGAAGAACGTGATCGACGTCCTCGTAGCGGAAGACGTCCCACGTCTTGCGGTGTTCGTCGTAATGGACGGGGGCCTCACTCCGCATCTCGGCGTACCACTCGAAGGGTGCGAGATGGGCGTCGCGGCTCTGGAGGGCGGCCGGATGCTGCCGGGCACTGTCGACCGAATCTGTGGACTGCACGAATTAATTGACCGATTAGTTAATTGTAAGCCTTTCGGGCACCATTCTCGGTTGGGGTCGTCCCTCTGATGGGGCGGGATCCTCGTCAGTCGCGTCTGGAGATGTCGTCGATGATGTCGTCGGTGATCCGTTCGACGCGGTCGGTTGCGGTCCCCGAATCCGTTGTCGCACGGGTGTGGAGGCCCTGCTTGAGGAGGAAGAAGACGTGGTCGGCCGTCAGCTCGGGGTCTACCGAGACGAAACACCCACGCTCGATGCCGACACGAAGGATTCGGGCGATCGTCTCGTGGACGCGTGCTTCGATGGCCGTGGTCTCCGCACGGAACTCGTCGTCCCACGTCGCGTGTGCCCAGAGTTCGACGAACACCCGTGAGAGAGCCGTCTCGATGTCGGCCGGCGGCGATTCCATTACTTCCTCCACTCGTGTCGGGTCCGGATGGAGGAGCTGCGATACGAATCCCCGGAGGTCCGCTTCCGGATCGTCGATCGGCTCCTCCGCCCGCCGTCCGACGAAGAGTTCGACGAAGACGTCGAGCATCGAAAGCAACAGCTCGTCTTTGCTACTGAAATAGTGGTAGATCAGCGACGGGTTCTGACCGAGTTCGTCCCCGATGTCCACGAGCGTGAGGTCCGTGTAGCCGTGTTCGGCGAGCGCACGGAACGCGGCTTCCCGAATCCGTTGTTCGGTTTTCGGTGCGTTGCTCATTGTACTGTGCTATATCGCATATGAGGATGGTCCTTTTGTTTCATCCCTTCCGAGCGATCACCTCAGCACGTACTCCAGCCAGAAAGTTGCTAGCTTCGGTTCACGAGTTACTCCGAACCCGATGCTTAGTCAGTTAGTCGACGATGTCTCCATTTCGTTCGGCGAGTAGTGCGGTTCGTCATCTCGCCTAAGCCGTTCGTAGCTTCGCCGATAACCGACCGTTCCGCATCCCCAAGTGACCAACTCGACCGGGCTATTTTTGCGTAGGTCCATGAACTGATTACTGAGCCCTTCGTACTCCGCCTCTATGCACCTCAGTGGGTGGGAAACGCTACCCCATACACCAGTACTGAGGATCGACCACCAGTTAGTCGGCAGATTGCCCTCCATCAACGGGAAGCGTATGACCGGTGATGTACGAGCCGTCGGATGAGCAGAGGAACGCCACCGCACTGGCTATCTCCTCGGGTTCGGCCATCCGATCCAGTGGGACGTTTACTATCGACACCTGTTATGAACTTGTAGCGGCTATCTCGGCCCATGCGCGAACTCGTCTTCGCCCTCGAATACGAACCCGGCTGCAATCGGGTAGCCGATACGCTGGCTGGCCACCCGGGGGCCTCGATCCGCTCGCTCTCGCTGCACGTCACTCAGGACCGACTCTGGCGCGTCGACCATGCGACGGGAACGCCCGATGCCCTCGCTGACATCGAAGACGCGTTTCTCAACGGCGACTACTACGCCGACTGTCTCGCCACCGAGGACTGCAACGCGACGCAGACCACACAGGTTCTCGACCGGACCGCTGAAACGCTCGTCCTCTATTCGTACTGGGAACGGACCCCGCTTTGTGCCTCGATTCCCCACATCGCTCGTGACCATCTCGGTGACGGGTTGCTGTTCGATACGCGCCACGAGAGCCGCCACTACACCTGGCGGATCATCCACTCCGGCGAAGGTGCCGTGAGCGACTTCTTCGACGAACTCGAAACAGCGGTCGGTGATTGCGCCCGGATGGAGATGCTTCGAACCGCGGTCGCCTCCCCATCGATGGGTGATACCGCCACCGGCCTCGACGAACTCCCATCCGAACAGCAGGCGGCGATTCAAGCCGCCGTCGAACACGGCTACTACGAGTCCCCTCGGGAAATCGACGTCGGTGAGCTGGCCGAGCATCTCCACGTACCCCGCTCGACGCTCACCTACCGACTCAGACGGGCCGAAGAACACCTCGCAAAGCGACACATCGCCCGCGAGCAGCTCCCGGACGAGCCATCGCCAACGCCCTGACCACGAACTCTAGTTTGGAATATTCCAACGAAGTCTTATCGAACTATCCGACCTACTTTGAGAGGATGACCGAACGTATGGACACCGGGGATCAAGCAAGCAGTTCCGAGCAGGGGCGACAGCTATCTGTTCGTCTCGCCGTTCCGGAGATGGACTGTCCATCCTGTGCACGAAAAGTCGACAAGAGCCTCCACCGTGTCGACGGGGTTGTTGAAACGACGCTCCAGCCGACGACCGGGACAGCTACCGTCACCTACGACCCAAACCGTACCACCGAGGTTGACGTGATTGCAGCTATCGAAGGAGCGGGCTACGAGGTAGTCGGCGACGAAAACGACCCCAACGAGAGCTCAGGAGGTGAGACGAATATCGCACCGCCGTCGGAGATCTGGACGAGTTCCCGCGCGATCAAGACGTGGATCGGTGCGGGATTCCTCGTGTTCGGTCTTCTCTTCGAATTCGTTCTCGCCGGGCAGAACCTAGAGATGGCGACCCTTCTCAGTTCATCGTTCAGCCTTTCGGATGGACTCTTTCTCGTCGCGGTCGCTGTCAGCGGCTATCCGGTCGTTCGTGATGGATACTACTCGGCGCGAAACCTGAGTCTCGATATCGACTTGCTGATGGGGACGGCGATCATCGCGGCTACCGGTATCGGCTACTTCGTCGAGGCGGCGACGCTTGCGGTTCTCTTCAGTATCGCGGAACTCCTCGAGGATTACGCGATGGACCGGGCACGGAACTCGCTTCGTGAACTGATGGAGCTTTCCCCGGACGAGGCCACGGTTCGCCGGGACGGCGACGAGGTGACCGTACCGACCGACGACGTGGCGGTGGGAGAAACGGTCATCGTCCGCCCCGGCGAGAAGGTCCCGCTCGATGGAACGGTCCTCGAGGGCGAGAGCGCGGTCGATGAGTCACCGATCACCGGGGAGAGCGTCCCCGTCGATAAGTCCGAAGGTGCGGATGTATATGCTGGGAGTATCACCGCGGAGGGGTATCTCGAAGTGGAAGTCACCTCGACGGCGGGCGATTCGACGCTCTCACGCATCATCGAGATGGTACAGGTGGCCCAGGAGAACAGAACCGACCAAGAGCAGTTCGTCGACCGGTTTTCGGGATACTATACGCCCTTGGTCGTCGTCCTGGCGCTCCTCACAGCAACAGTACCACCACTCGCACTCGGATGGCCCTGGGAGACGTGGTTCGTCCGTGGGTTGACCCTGCTCGTCATCGCATGTCCGTGTGCGTTCGTCATCTCGACACCTGTTTCGGTCGTCTCCGGGATCACGAGCGCTGCGAAGAACGGCGTACTGATCAAGGGCGGCAATCACCTCGAAACGATGGGTGCAGTCGACGCCGTCGCGCTGGACAAGACGGGAACGCTCACCAAGGGTGAACTCACGGTCACCGACATCGTTCCACTGGGAGACCACACCGAGATGGACGTTCTCCGATACGGTGCAGGCTTGGAACGGCGAAGCGAACACCCCATCGCCGAGGCGATCCTCGCTCGGACGGACGAAGCTGAACTCACCGGCCTCCCTACGCCATCTGAGTTCGAGAGTTTGACTGGAAAAGGGATTCGAGCCGAAATCGATGGCGAAACGTACTACGCAGGCAAGCCGGCGCTGTTCGAGGAACTCGGTTTCGACCTCTCCCGAACTCGCGGCGTGACCGACGGGGGAACCATCTCGGATGGTGTTTCTCGAAGGGGTCCGTCGGAGCGGGAAGTGTTCGATGCGGACGTGTTCGCCGAACTCCAAGACGAGGGACGAACAGTGGTTCTCGTTGGCACGGGAGCCGAGTTGGTCGGGGCGATCGCGATCGCTGACGAAGTCCGTCCGACCTCGCAGCGTGCGGTCGAGCGCCTGCACGAACGTGGCGTCGACCACGTCGTGATGCTCACCGGCGACAACGAAGAGACAGCGCGGGCTATCGCCGAGCAGGTCGGTGTCGACGAGTACCGTGCGGGACTGCTCCCGGACGAGAAGGTGGACGCTATCGAGGAGCTGCAGGCGGCACATGGCGACGTCGCGATGGTCGGCGACGGCATCAACGACGCACCCGCACTCGCCACCGCCGACGTCGGGATCGCGATGGGCGCAGCAGGGACGGACACGGCACTCGAAACCGCCGATATCGCTCTGATGGGGGATGACATCGGGAAACTCCCGTATCTCTACAGGCTCTCACGGACGGCGAACGAAGTGATCCGCCAGAACATCTGGATGAGTCTCGGTGTGAAGGCACTGCTGGCCGTCGGCGTCCCGCTGGGATACGTGAGTGTTGCACTCGCAGTCGTGGTCGGCGATATGGGGATGAGCCTCGGGGTAACGGGCAACGCGATGCGACTCTCACGCCTGAAACCAAACGACGACTGAGCGTATGGCTTCGCTCGGGTCGACGTTTCGTGTTTAGCACTGAGGTGGTGCGGCGATCGAGATGACGGAGAGCACCTCGAATACATGCCATACATCGGATACGCGTTGAGGAAGACTGAACCCTTTTATGTGTCGAATGTGGATCCGCGGTATCGTATCGGTGAATCCCGACACATGGCGAAGGAATCGGAAGACTGTGAACGTGAGATGGGAATCCGTATATCAGATACTAGTGAGTGCTGATGGAGACGAGGGGTCGGTCGGGCGTATCCGAAAGCCGAAGAGGGGGAGTTCCGCCTCTTCTCGCGACGCTCGCTTCGCTGTCCGGCTCAACAGGCGAATCCTCTACGCATGAATACGGGCCGAACGCGTTCGGTACGGGACCGAGTACCAAGAACCTACGTCGATTACCGTAGTAGTCTCAGTTTCACCGGTTCGGTGATAAAGTACCTCGCTCTGACACCGCTGTTCCCCGCTGTTTGCGCCCTCTATTACAGTGAGGACATCCTCCCGTTTCTGGTGACGACCGTCGTGATGGGCGGCGTCGGGATCGGTCTCGAACGACTGAAGCGAGACCCCGAACTCGGTCACCGAGAAGGGTTCCTCCTGGTGAGTCTCACGTGGCTGGTGGTCCCGGTCCTCGGAACGCTCCCGTATCTGGTGGCGGGTGAAGGGACGGTCGCCTATCCAGTGAACGCGCTCTTCGAGAGCATGAGTGGGTTCACTACGACGGGGTCCACCCTACTGGGGGAGATATCCTTCGCGGAGCACTCGCATTCGATACTACTCTGGCGACAGCTCACGCAGTGGCTCGGCGGGATGGGTATCCTGGTTCTCATGGTTGCACTCTTGCCACAGTTATCGGTTGGTGGTGCGCAGATCATGAGCCACGAATCGCCCGGCCCCACCATCCAAAAGCTCAGACCACATATACAGGACACCGCCCGAGCCCTCTGGAAGATCTACTTCGCCTTTACACTCGCCGCGATCGGTGTCTACTACGGCCTCCATCTGATCGGAGTCGCACCGAACATGGGCCTCTACAACGCCATTTCGCACGCACTGACCACGTTGCCAACCGGCGGGTTCTCACCGGAAGCGAGAAGTATCGAAGCGTTCAGTCCCGCGATTCAGTGGGCGGTTATCGTGTTCATGGTCGTAGCGGGAACGAACTTCACGCTCTTCTGGTACGTGCTCCAGAACAAACCCCGAAAGCTGACCCACAACTCCGAATTTCGCTCGTATTTGTTCGCCATGGGGATCGTTGGTGCACTCCTCACAGTCCTCTTGTTCGCTGGCGTAGGGCTCTCGCGGATTCCAACCCATATCCCCCCGTTAGTGGGCGACGTCGAACACGCAACTCGGCAAGCGCTCTTCCAAACGGTTGCGGTCGTGACCACGACCGGCTACGCCAGCATGGACTTCAATACGTGGCACGAATCCTCGCAGGTAGTCCTTCTTTTCGCGATGTTTCTCGGGGGGTCGGCGGGTTCGGCAGCAGGCTCGATCAAGATCGTTCGGTGGAACCTGGTTTGGAACGCAGCTACCAGCGAACTATACACGACAGTGCATCCCGACACCGTCCACCCGATCCGGAATTCGGGTGGACCAGTCGACGAGGATACCCTCCGGAGCGTCTTCGTCTTCATCTTCATCTTTATCGGGATATTCGGCGTTTCGACGGTCCTCCTCTACTTCGATAGCCTTCGGATCGGCCTCGACCTCACCGGGCTCGAAGCGATCAGCGCGACGATCGCCACGCTTGGGAACGTCGGCCCAGGGGTCGGCATCGTGGGCCCGATGAACGGCTTTCTGCCCTTCTCACCGATGTCGAAGCTCTATATGGTCTTCTTGATGTGGATCGGACGCCTCGAAATCCTCTCGGTGCTGGTGATCTTCACGCCTTCGTTCTGGGAGCGGTAGCCGTAGCGGGCCCGGTCTCGGCTCACGAAGACCGCGTTTCGAGCGAAAGAGAGCGAGTATCCGATCTCGGGATATCCTTCCTCAATTCCCTGCAGAGCCGGTGAACTGACCGAGAAAATCGTCGGTGATACCGGTTCGGCCGAAGACGGTGACGAGGTCACCTGCCTGGATAGTCGTATGCCCTTTCGGGGTGATGATGGACTCGCCGCGCTCTATCGCTACGACGAGTATTTCATCACCGAGGAGCCCGTCTTCGTTCGCTTCCCGAAGCGTCAACCCAGCAATGGCTGCGTTCTCCGCGATAGTGAGGTCGACGACTTCTGCCTCGCCGCTGAGGTTCAGGAAGTCGGTCATCGACGGCTCCATGGGGTCCTCTTCGGGCCCGTAGGGCTGGTACGACCGTGTCCGCTCGCTCTGAACGAGGTCCTCTCCCTGGATGTCCACCCCGAGTGAGGAGAGCTCGTGTGAAATTCGGGAGAGGTCCTCGGTATCCGCACCGACTGCCGTGACGTGGAGATTGCCGCGACCACTCATGAGCTCACGCACGTTTACTACTCCGGGGATCGCGAGCGCTTGTGTCGCGAGATGGGCCCGCTCGGTGACCGAAACATCGCAGACGAATAGGTTTCTGAGGCTATCGTCAGCACGCTCGTAGTCGATGGCCGCGTGATAGCCCGTCAGTATTCCGTCTTCTTCCAGCTGGTCGATGCGATTTCGGATCGTGCCGGCGGAGACGTTGACCTCTTCGGCGATCGTCGGTGCGGATGTACCGCGTGCGTCTTCAGCGAGCCGATAGAGGATTCGGCGGTCGATTTCGTCGAGTCTCGCCATCTGTCTATGAGTGTGGGACTTCGACCAGTCCCTTTTCACTGTCGCTTCTCCAGCTCCTCCCCACACCCTTGCTACTCTCGAGAGGTATCTGAAGGGATAACGCGTTTCGAAACAAGAGAGCCCGTGTTCTGCTACGACGAAAATGCGGTCGGTCGATTCGTGTCTCATGGACGATGACGTCCGGGAGAGTGAGAGATATCGTCGTTGAAGATAGTGAACCGATTACTTATACAATTCCCGAGCGTATCGGTAGCTGTATGCCAGAAGAAGTGCTGTTCGAATCCGAGAGTGCACAGAGCAGGAACGATATCGCTGCGATGCTGCGAAGGGTCGCGGACAATCTCGAAGCCGGGGACGCGATCACGCTCAGAGCCGGGGACGAATCCGTGACGATGGATCCACCCGACCGTCCGACGTTCGAAGTCAAAGCCGAGCGTGAAGGACCGGCGGACGGGCCCGGTGAGTTGAGTGTCGAATTCGAGATCGAGTGGGACGAAAACGGCGAGAGTGGTTCCTTAGAGATCGAGTAGCGGAGAGGGATCGGTTGTCGAATGCGAACGGGACAACGGACACCCTCGACACATCCGCGAAAGCATCGTCCTGGGCCGTCGCGCGTGAAAACAGCTCTCGTCCCTCGTTTACCGACCGAGAGCGAGGGACTATCTTCCTCGCCGACGAAAGGAAGGTATGTGGTCACGAAAGATCCCCGCGCGTGGCAGGCTTCTCATCGTCGGTCTTACGTTACTCATCGCTCCAGCAGTGCTGCTCGGAGTGACGCTGCTCATTCTAATGCTCGGACGGAACATCCTGGTCAGTAACCTCTCGCCCGTGCGTATCATCGAACTCTACGTTACCAAACTCGTGCTGTTCGCCATCCTTGGCGTGTTACTGTATCGATACGTCGAGCGAGCGATCGAACGACAGCTCCCGGCAGCAGTCGACGACGTAAATCGCGAACGACGCGAACGCGAACGGACTGAGCCTGAGCGAAAGGAAGCAGAGACACCGACGGAAAGCGGAAGCAATCAGAAAAACAGGCGCGGGTCGGGGCGACGGAGGGATCGCCGCCACGACGATAGGTGACATCCTCTCCGCCGCTTGGTCGGGTCAATAACGCTTGGAGTGCCAGCGTAACGATCCCTCGTTGAGTCGAGGAGGACGATGAATCCGGCCACGTGACCTGCTACTTACGACCGATACGGCTCAGGGTGGGTCGCGATACGTTCGGTGCGTTCTCCTGCGATCAGGGTGGCGATCAGCCGAGTATGCCGACGATGTTCTGAAGAACGACGATCCAAATGATGCTCGAGAGACCGAGGACGAGCGTCCCGAGCGTCCAAGCCTGGTAAGCGGTCGCGGTTTCCATGTCGGAGAACTCAGTGATGATCCAAAAGTACGAATCGTTGGCATGGCTGACCGTCATGCTCCCGGCACCGATGGCGAGGACGGCGAAGACACGTCCCCACTGAGACGCGAGCCCGAGCGAACCGAGAAGCGGCGCAACGAGCCCCGCAGTGGTGAGGATCGCGACCGTCGAGGATCCGAGCGCGGTCTTCAGGGCCGCAGCGGTGACGAACGCAGCGATGAGACCGATACCGAGTCCACCGAACGTGTTGCCGATGAACCCCTGGAGCGGGAGTTCCGAGAGGACGTTGCCGAAAGCGCCGCCAGCCCCGGTGACCCCAATGATGACGGCAGCGTCGGTGAGACCGTCACTTACCCACTCATCAGTGACCGTGTCGGTAATCTCGGGGACGACTGTGAAGCTCGTGAAAGCACCGATGATAAGCGCGACGGACGGGTCACCGAAGAACAGCAGCCAATCCTGAAGCGCACCGGCGACAAAGGCCGGGTCGTCCGCGTTGGGATACGAAGCGATGCTTCCGATCGCAATGAGGAGGATAGGGAGGAGGATGGGAGCGAACGACCTCGTCGTCGATGGGAGGGTACCGTACTCCGCTTTGACGTCGTCCATCGTTGTCTCCGGATTCGGGTCGATGTGGTAGCGAGAGGCGACGGTCGTCGCCCACTTCGCCCCGACGAACGTGATGGGGAGACTCACGACGATCCCGGCGAGGATGACGAGGCCGATATCGGCACCGAGAATACCGGCGGCAGCGATGGGGCCGGGTGTCGGTGGGACGAAAACGTGAGTTACGTACAAACCGCTGGCCAGAGCGACGCTGAGCGTCGCGAGCGAGAGGTTCGAGCGCTCGGCGAGTGACCGTGCCAGGCCGGAGAGAATGACGTACCCCGAGTCACAGAAGACGGGGATGCTGACGAGGCTGCCGGTGATGGCCATGACCTCCGCAGTTCGCTCCTCGCCAATGAGGTTTAGAATGCTGTCCGCAATGACGATAGCGGCACCGGAGCGTTCGAGTGCCTTTCCGATGATGGTACCGGCGAAGATGACGATGCCGATGGAGCCGAGAACGCTCCCGAAGCCATCCGTGACGAGTGTGGCTGCGTTCGTTGGATCGAGACCAGCGATGAGACCGGTCGCGTACGCAGCGATGAGGAGCGTGAGGAAGGCATGGAGGTCGAGTTTCGCCGTTGCGAAAACGATGAACGCGACTGCAGCGAGCAACAACAGTATCAGTGGTATTCCCGTGAGCATTACCCAATCCAGCACCGATTGGGATGTATATGAGTATTATGGGTCTCCCGTTCCATCCACATCGTCGGGNACAACAGTATCAGTGGTATTCCCGTGAGCATTACCCAATCCAGCACCGATTGGGATGTATATGAGTATTATGGGTCTCCCGTTCCATCCACATCGTCGGGTGGATCCGCCAACAGTACCCATGTTCCTTTTAGAATGTTACAGATCGGTGTCGATTCCATCGCATACTTTTCCATCTGTTTCCGCGATCGAGTATCGGACCACCAGAGGTTGGGGATTCAAAAACGGCCCTCGGACAGGTCGGACGTACTTTACCAAAGTCGAGGTGAGGTGATCGCTTTCGAGAGCGATGCCAGTAGTCGAGTCAATGAAAGGAGGCCTCTCGAAGTTTCGCTCGAAAGAACGGCTCATACGCATCGGTTCCGAACCCCCAGCCCACCTCTACTCGGGAAGGGATAGTGAATCCGTTGACGGTTCGTTCACGCTTTACGATCGCCCCGAACGGGCGCATCTCGCCGGTATCGCCATCCAGACGGAGCGTTTCGATGGATTCGACCGCACCCTGCCCGTCGACGGTTACCGTGAGCGATTCCTCGACGGTGGGAAGTGTCACGCGTGCCCGGCGATCGTCGATCCCGTCCCACTCAGCCCCCATCATCGGAAGGAAACTCGTGGGGAGCCAGACCGACTCGGCGAGAAACCGGCCGGCCGACGAACGGTCGATGGCCTCCCCGCTGGAACGAACGATGGGGACGAGACCAGCGAGGGCAAATCGCTGCCCACCGGTGCCGTCGACGGAGAAGTCGGCTCCCGAAAACCCGAGGCCGAGACCGGAGTGAACGTTCGGTTGCCAGACGAACCCGCGGCGTGCGGCCAGTGTCTTCTCGGCGTCGAATGACAGCCAGCGGTCGCCGAGACGGAGTTGCCCATCCATCACAAGCTCGACCCGACGCGCGAGTGGCGTGGCTGGTGCGATAGCGTGACGAAGATAGCGCCGGGCTGCTTTCGGGAGCTCGCCAATAGAATCGGGGTCGAACACGTCATCGGTCGTTCGTTCGGTCCTGAGCGCTCGTTGATGTTTCTGGAGCTTCCACCGGTCGCGGAGCTGGAGAGCGCCCAAGATGCCACCGGCCCCGGCAAACGCGAGTACGACACGACGTGGGACAGTCACGTCAAGCATATGCAGACGATTCGATTGCTATCGGGTATATTCTAGGGCTGGAGGAGAAGCAGCTACCACAGGTCGCGAGGATGGTTTGTCGGAGGCACGAAGTTCGAGCCGACGACACCGGAAGTACGTGATGACGCTGTCTGATCAGGGAAATAGCGATGAACAGTTCGATCCGATGGGTCGGGATCGATGGGAGTCAGCGATATGCGTAGGATAGGTGCTCATAGTTTGTCGATGTCACGTGCGGCCTCGGCTTGCTCTCGAACCGATTCGAGCGTTGCATTCGGGCCGGTGGCCGCGATGGCTGCGTTGACCGCTCCTTCGAGTACCGGTCCATCCGCGATCACGGCCTCGACGTCGCTCATCTCGATGGCGACGTCGGCGTTCATCACCGCACTCCCGAGGTCGACGAGGACCACGCATCCATCCCCGTCGTCGGCGGTGGTGAGCGCATTCTCGATATCGTCGGGAACGGTACCGATACCGCTGTCACCGTTGCCGCCGACCGGTTCGATGGTGACCTCCTCGGCCATCTCCGCTGCGACCTCGGCGATCCCCTGAGCGGCCTGCTCGCTATGGGAGACGACGACGAGCCCGATCATGCCTCCGGATCCTCCTCGGGGGTGACCGGTGAAGTGGCGTCGACCGACGACGCGAGGTCGGCATCGAGCCGTTCCCGTGTAGTTGCTAGGAGCGTTTCGAGGATGAACAACGTGCTCGTCGCCCCGGGATCTTGGTGGCCGACGGACCGCCAGCCGAGATACGATGCTCGGCCCTTCGATGCCCGGATGGGAACCGTGAACGCGACACCGCGTTCGGCGGCATCGACGGCTTTCGCGAGCGCCTCTATCGCCGGGAGGTCGTCCACTTCGATCGACTTCTTGAACGTGTGGACGGCCGGAACCAGCGCGTCGACCATGGTCTGGTCGCCGACCGCGGCATCACCGCGGTCGGTCACTTTCTCCAGATACGTCTCGGCGAACGCGACGAGCGTCTCGTCGGTGAGCCCGTCATCGAGTTCCGCGCTGGCGAACACGAGCGATCCGCCGTACAGCGGGCCCGAAGCCCCGCCGACTTCGGACATGAGCGTCCTGCCGGCCGTTTTAACGACCGTCGCGACGTCGGTGTCGTCGAGGTCCTCGACCGCGGTAGCGGCTTCCGCCCAGCCACGCGCCATGTTTCCACCGTGGTCCGCATCGCCGATGGCCGAATCGAGGTCAGTCAGGTGCTCGCGTTCGGCTTCGAGGCGCTCCGCGATGGCTCGGACAACCGCTTTGACCGCCGCCGTTTGCTCGGTCATGGCTTCACCAGGGCGGGCGTATCGACTGGCTCGTCGAGGAGCTCCTTCAGTTCGTCATCGACCGAACAGATAGTGATCGAACAGCCCGCCATGTCGAGCGAGGTCATATACTCACCGACCCAGGTATCCCACGTCTCGATGGCCTGCTCGCCCAGAAGTTCCTGTAGCCGGCGGTTGACGACGTAGAGCTCCATGAGCGGCGTTCCACCCATCCCGTTGACGATGGTGAGGACTTCCGCCCCCTCGTCGAGATCGAGGTCGTGTAGCACCGCATCGGTCAGTTCGTCGGTGATCGCGTCGGCGCTCGTGTGAGTCGTTCGCTCGACGCCGGGCTCCCCATGGATACCGATCCCGACCTCGATTTCGTCCTCGCCGAGGTCGAAGGTCGGGTCGCCCTTTTCGGGGGTGGTACAGGAAGTGAGTGCCACTCCCATCGTTCCGACGTTGTCGATAACTTTCTGGGCCACCCGCTGGACCTCATCGAGGTCAGCGCCCATCGCCGCCTTCGCCCCTGCGACCCTGTGGACTAAGACCGTGCCACAGACGCCTCTGCGACCGGATGTGTACTCGGAGTCCTCCACGGCGACGTCGTCGTTGACGACGACCGTCGCGACGTCCGTCCCCTCCATCTCGACCAGTTCGGCCGCGGTGTCGAAGTTCATCACGTCGCCCTCGTAGTTCTTGACGACGGCGAGGACGCCTTCGCCGCTGTCGCACGCCGTGATCAGGTCCTCGAACTCGTTGGCGGTCGGCGAGGAGAACACCTCACCCGCAGCCGCGCCATCGAGCATTCCGTCGCCGATGTAGCCGGCATGAGCCGGTTCGTGGCCGCTTCCACCACCGCTGACGACGCCGACTTTTCCATCGACCGGTGCGTCGTCACGAACGAGGACGCCCGTCCCCGAAAGCCGACGAATACGCTCGGGATGCGCCGCCACTATCCCATCGAGCATCTCATCGACAACGTCTTCGGGATCGTTGATGAGTTTCTTCATGATCGATATGTACTCGTGGGCGGGACGATAAAGAGTATTCTCTCCGTCGACGAAGCTTCGTCCCACAACGAACATGGTCGCCGCTCATGCGCCCCGGTTGAGGGATCCGACGGTACGTACGCCGCAGTGGCACCGGTAGTTAGCTCATCTGTTCCGCTACGACGGTTGCTGAGTTCGCTACGCTATTCGTCCTACAAGTTTCCAGAGTCCTGAGTACTAGACGGAATATCCTGCGCTCAGTTGGGTGACTGAAGCCCTACGAGGTGGAATCCTCCGTTGTAAAGACGGAATAAATGTCGATAGCCGCTCAGTTTACCGTCAACATCCCGGTTCTCGATCAGACGAGATGGCTACTTAGCATCACCGTGAGAAATGCAGACTTAAACTACCCACGAAATCGCAATTACACTTATAATCTCGGTATTCGTAGGCATCGATCTGGATAAAATACGATGTCAGACAACGAGAACACGGATTCAGACGAGCGTTCGACGCAGCGAATGAATGACAATATCCCGGTCACTCACGAGTATTGCGCGAATCGTCGGCGATTCCTTGGCGGGGTGACGGCGGCAATGGCCGCAGCAGCATATACCGGGTCGATACCCGAGACAGTAGCCGGACAAGTCACCAATGATGAGGATGGCCCGACTCACCGGGTCGAGTCACCCGACGGGTCGATTGTGGTTACGGTCGATGTCTCCGATGGGGTTCCGGTCTACGCCGTCGAGTACGGCGGGACGACGTATCTCGATGAATCAGCGCTCGGATTCGACTTTCGAAATCAGCCGACGTTCGGTCGCTCAGCCGATGGAGCGACCGGGAGCGCGATTGAGGTTACGGGCAGCGAACGGGGACGAGCGACCGAACACTGGGATCCGGTCTGGGGCGAGTTCGAACGGGTTTCCGCCGAGTACACATCACTAGTTCTCGGCCTGGCCGAAACGGACGGAGAGGGACGGTCCGCCAATCTGGAGTTCCGGGTGTTCGACGAAGGCGTGGGATTCCGGTTCGTCCTGAGTGATGATTTCGCGAGCAATAGCGAGCGGGCCGTCATTACCACCGAAAACACCGAATTCAATTTCGCCGGCGACTACACTTCCTGGTGGATCCGAAACGAGGTCACCAATCCTCGTTTCGAGCAGGAATACAGCGAGACCCCGCTTAGCGAGATCCCGAGTGGGACCCGAGAGACACGGCCAACGAGCACGCTGCTTCGAAATGGTGCCCACACGCCGCTAACGGTGCAAGCGGCCGACGACGCCTACCTCTCCATCCACGAATCAAACCTCGAGGACTACGCGGCTGCAACGATCGCACCTCGGTCCGAAAACGGCGGAACCGAGTTCAGCATCGAGCTCACTCCGCTGCCGGACCGAACGAAGGTTTCGTTCGAACTCCCGAACAAGACGCCCTGGCGCACGATCGGGGTCGGGTCGACGCCGGGTGCACTCGTCGAATCACAGCTCATCCCCCTTTTGAGCGACCCGCTCGACGAATCGGCGTTTCCCTCGGCTGACAGCGGGATCGATACCGACTGGGTCACGCCGCGAAAGTACGTCGGGATCTGGTGGATCATGATCGCAGGCGGGAACAACTGGGAGTACCGGCCGGACGATTCGTTCGATTCGCAGGAGGCGGCCGCGAGCTACATCCACGGGGCGCGAACCGAACGAATGAAGCGGTACATGACGTTCGCGAGCGAGAACGGAATGGATAGCGTGCTCGCGGAGGGTTGGAACAAAGGCTGGGATACTTACCCCGGCAATGGACTCGGCTTCGAGTTCGGCGTCGACGATTCCTACCCCGATTTCGACGTCCGGGAGGTCACGTCGTTCGGCCAGAGTCTCGACGAGGAAGTCGAGATGACCATGCACAACGAGACCGCCGGCAACCTCCCGAACTACGAAGAGGAGATCCAGGACGACGACATCTTCGAGGAGTACGAAGAGGTCGGAATTCGGTCGATAAAGAACGGCTACGTCTCCGACCCGGGGCTCGGCATCGACGGCAACGGTGCCGAACCAACCCACAACCACCACAACCAGCTCGCGGTCAACCACCACCGGCTGGTCATGCAAAACGCGGCAGCGAATCGGCAGATGCTCGAGATCCACGAAGGGATCAAGCCAACCGGGGAGATCCGGACGTATCCGAACGTCGGCGCTCGTGAGGTCGTCAAGGCTCAGGAGTACGACGGCTTCACCTATCTCGATTCCGACGTCGACCGCGACCATCACGTCACGCTGCCGTTCACCCGAATGCTCGCGGGACCAACGAGCTATCAACCAGGGATCTTCGACATCACGTTCAACGACGACCGGGGAGGTCAGATCCAGACCACGCGGGCCAAACAGCTCGCGATGTATCCCAACTACCTTGGCGGCCTCCAGATGGCCGCCGACCGTATCGAGGCGTACGTCAACAACGAACTCGAGGTCGGCCAGCTCGTTCAAGCGCCGTCGGGCGAACTCGATGGTCTCACCACGCTCAACGACTGGCGGAACGCGTTCGGCGCGCATTTCGTCCCGCTGGACCCCTCGAAATCTCCGTCGGGGTCGTCGGTCGAGTTCGTCGTGAAGAACGTCGAAGCCGCCGGCCAGTACGACCTCCATCTCCGGTACGCGGCCGATGCGGAACAAAATGCGAGTCAGGTACTCGACGCCGGGAAGACACAGGCCACCCTGCGAGTCAACGGCTCGGCGACGACCATCAGTCCCTCGTTTACCGACTACTGGGACGAATGGGACGTATTCACAACGACCGTCGACCTCGAAGCGGGCGAGAATACGGTCGCACTCGAACTGAACTACGAGGATACCGACGACGGATTCACCGGTGACGTCGGTGGGTTCAATCTCAACACGGTTGCAGTGAGTGAAGCAGGTTCCGGATCGCCCGTCCCCGCATCGTACGAGGGCTATACGCCCGAGAACGAGAACTTCGAGACGAAGCCCGAGTTCGCGTTCATCGAGGACGTTCCCGCCGCCGGGTGGGACGAGACGCGTGTTATCGATTCGGCGGTCGCCGACTACATCGTCACTGCCCGACAGAAGGACGAAGAGTGGTATCTGGGCGCGATGACCGACGAGAACGGGCGTGCGATCGATGTACCGCTTGACTTCCTCGCGCCCGGTCAATCAGGGGACGACCACCATCCAGGGCGCGGAAAGGGACGAGAACGAGGTCGTGAAAAGGGTGAACATGGCGAGCACGGCCGAGGCAAAGACAAGGGGCGACCGCCTAACGGACCGAAGTACGTCGCGGAGATCTACTCCGATGACGTCGGCGCCGGGGTCGATACGGACCCAACGGCGGTCCGGATCGACGAGGCGATCGTCACGTCGCGAACGACGTTGCTCGCATCGATGGCGCAAAGCGGTGGGACGGCGGTCAGGATCCGACGGGCGCGCGGCAAGGAAATCGGCGATCTACCCACCTACGAGTATCCGAACCAGGACATCGAGGTCTCGATCGAGAGCGACGCGCAGTTCGGCGAACCGTTCATCTCCGCGACGGGGTCGAACGATGCGGCGTTTGTCGGCGGAACGCCGGTCAAAATCGAGGTGGATGGGGACCTCGAAGCCAGCGACATCGTTCGATTGCCGCCAAATGCAACGGACGAGACGATTGCATTAGGGTACTCCCTCAGTAGGGCGGGTGAGTACGATGTCGTGGTTCGTGGCTCGGACGGGACAGTGCTCGCATCAGCGACCGTGGCGGTCGCCCCAGGTGAGGAGATCGCGACGTTCAGCGATCCGTCGGGCGACGACACCGGTCCAGGTGAGTACGTCTATCCGACGGATGGAGCCTTCGAGGATGGTGCGTTCGATCTTCTCTCGTTCGGTGCATACGAGACGGATACCGAGTATCTGTTCTCGTTCGAGGTGGCGAACCTCTACGATACGTTTGGCGGGTCGTTCTCGCCACACTACTTCATCGTCTATCTCCGCGACCCCACGGTCTCGGGTGGCCGCACGACGACGCTCGATGACCTGAACGTGACCGCCGAGTTCGAGTCCCCATGGCAGTATCGGGTCGATGCAAGCGGGTTCGGAGCGGGAGTAACCGACGCGAGCGGGACGACACTGGGAACGCCGGAGACGTTCGTCGATTTCGCGACCAATACCGTCACCGTTCGGGTCGCAAAGAACCAACTGAGCGGGTTGAACACCTCGAACCTCGAAGTCGTGCCGGTAGTTGGGTCCGAAGCCACCGGTAGCTTCCGCGCCATCGAAGTCGAGGCGGGACAGTACGTGTTCGGCGGGGCGAAAGAGGGAGCGGTTGAAAACGCGCCTCGGATCATCGATCTCCTTACACCGTCGGATGCCAGTCAAACCGATGTACTTGCGTACGACGAAACCTCGCGGGCGGTACTCCCGTTCACGCCACTCTGAGCAGGGGTTTACCTAAATCCAGGTGCTAAGGCCCCTCCCTCAAGGAGCGCGACCGAAGGGAGCGCGAGTAGGGAGGGGATACAGCGCCGTCATCATTTCATCACCCAGGTAATTCCCTACAAATGCTCTCGATTGGGAACGTCGCTCTCATCCACGGATAGTATATTGGCCAATAGTGATCTGTCTTGACACTCGCCACTCAGCCTTCCATCCGATGTAGTGTTCTTGGATTTTCTCAGAAACGACCCAGAAGCGCTGTCAGCCCTCTGGGTCAGACCGAACGAAGCTCAACGGTCTCACCGTCTGCGGGGATCATCACGTTATCAACGGCCTCACGGAGCTCATCGCGGGTAAGGAGACAGTGGTTGATCGACTCCATGTGAACGGCGAGAACCGGCGTCTCCGCATCGACGTGCTGGCGAACGCGGTCGACGTCGGTCTCGTCCATCGTGATCGGCTCGCCTTCGAGGAACTGCGCCGCGCCTGCGTTCAGGACGACCGCATCCGGCTCGCTGGTGTCGATGGTCTCGGGAATCGGAGGATACCAGACCGTATCTCCCGCGAGATAGAGGGTTTCGTCTCCTTCGAACACGAACCCACAGACGGGTGCCATCGCCTCAGCGAGTTCACCATGGCCGTGTCGTGCAGGTGTCCGCCGAATCGTAATGTCCTCGAACGACTGCGACTCCTCGACTGGCCGAACATCCTCGAAACCCTCTTCTATGAACGCGTCCGCTTCCGCTGGATTGCAGAACAGCGGTGTGTCGGTGTCGATGGCTTCCTGCCAGTCGTTCCAGTGGTCGGGATGGCGGTGGGTGACGACTACTGCATCGTGATCCAAGGGAACGTCCGGAAGGTCGACGAGCGGGTTCCGCTGCTGGTTGGGCGTGTTCTCGACCGGTGGGTTCGCACCGGACTCCGACAGCATCGGGTCGACGAGGAATCGTGTGCCTTCGATGTCGACGACCAGGGTCGCGTGCCGAACGAGTGTCAGATCCATATCGGAGCTAGTGCCTTCGACGTCATTAATGCTCTCGGAGACGGAGGTCGAGACCAGTTCTCGATCTCTACCGGAGATCAAGCACGCTTAGAGCGGTTCTTTTCTCCTCTGAGACGAGGATGGTGTCAGTGACGATCCCCGAGATGAGTGAACGATCGCCCTGCTTGGAAAGTATCTGGTGATGAACGGAGATGATGGCGTGTGTACGACTGCAGTGGTCCTGTCGACGATCGGGAAACCCAGACGTATTTATGGATTTGATTCGAGAAAAAACATAGTTCGATGAGTATGTCTAACGTCTCGGAAGAGGAGATGAGTCGAGCCCGGTCACCCGGTATAATCGAGATACTGCGCGAAGGTGTCTCGATCGCGATCAGCATCCCGTTGGCGTTCGGCCTCTACATTATTCCTGCTATTGCAAACGTTTTCAGCACCTATCTGGGAGTGGTCGTTTCACCAGTCGTCGCCGCGCTGGTGACGGTGATGGCGTATTCCGCAATGGGTGGGATGTGCAGGCCGAGAAATCGCGCATTCTGTTGGTCGTATTCGTCGTCGTAGCCTACCTCGTGACTTACGTGGCCGCCGGGATCGCGGGTATCCTACTGGTCATCCCGGGTTTGTACGTAGCGTATCGGCTCTCGTTGACGACAGCAGCGATCATGATAGAAGAGGAGGGCCCACTGGCCGGTCTGAAACGGAGTTGGGCACTCGCAGGTGGAAACGTCTGGACGATTTTCGGTGTAAATCTCGCGTTTTTGGCCGTGGGATTGGTGATCTTCGTCGTTGCTTTGTTGGTCGGGGGCGGGATTCCGAGTGGTGCGAATGCGGCAACAGGGTTGCAGACGCCGATAGGGTATGGCAGTGCGATCACTGGAGTTCTGACTGGCCCGATCCAAGTCGCCTGTAACGTCTTCATGTTCGACTCGTTCCGCGGCCAATAAGGGAGTTCTCGCTCGATCGTTCAGTGCGTTCTTCAAGAAGTAGATGGATCGCATGGAAAGCTGGGACAAGCGGCTCTTTCATTGCACCTCCAGTGAATCTCGTGTATGGAGATTTGCGAGCTGATCAATGAAAGTGAGCGCCGCCAAGCGGTTCCGTTGATTCGCCAGCTATTCACTAATGCTGACCCACAAGAAGTGCTCGAGTGGACTGGCGAGGATGACTATCATCTTCTCGGTGGGTTCGTTGAAAATGAACTTGTTGGCGTGGCTGGCGTTCTTCTCAGACACGTCCTTCACCACGCTCGCCATGCGTGGCTCTATGATCTGGTCATCGATGAGCCACAGAGAGGCCGAGGATATGGGACTGCTCTTACGGAGCATGTGAAAAAATGGGCTACCGAGAAAGGCTGCGAGTACGTGGCGCTCGCGTCGCCGGCAACAAAAGAAGGCGTTCATGAGTACTATGAGGGGATGGGTTACGAGAAATGGGGCTACGTAATCGAAAAAGAGCTCGAATAGCGCCTATTAGACGCCAACTGTCGTAATTCACGAAGTGATGTATCGTATATTATCTCGAGGAGGGTTGTGACTCTACCGTGATTCGAATCTCGATCCCGTCTACCCCGATAACCGAGGCTTCGCCGTTCGTTGCAGTCATGCTAAACTGACTGTCCGCTACTTGGTTTTGGATCGCCTCCAGCGCTTGGGTCTCCGGAAGGACGATTTCGAACCAAGCTAGTCCGCTACCGTCACTTGGACTTGTTCGATCGTGCCAGACGTTCGCACCGATATGGTGGTGATACCCGCCAGCGGATACGAACAGCGCGTCCGGTTCGGTTACCTGAGTTTCGAATCCGAGAACGTCCACATAGAAGTCCCTGAACGCTTCGAGCGAGGTGACTTCCAAATGTACGTGTCCAACATCCGTTTCGGGCGGCACCCCTGATTCGCCACCGGCGGCCGCCTCCACTGAGTCGAGATCAAGGTAAGTAGTTCCCATCTTGATACCTCCGTCATCAGTGCGGGGCCACTCTTCACGAGGGAAGTCGTAGTAGATCTCGATGCCGTTCCCCGCCGGGTCCGTGAGGTACAACGCCTCACTGACGCCGTGGTTGGACGCACCACTGAGCCGCCAGTGATTTCGTATCCGGCCGAGGGCGTCGCCGAGTGCCGCACGTGAGGGCACTCTGAACGCGTTGTGATACAGCCCTGCCTCCGACCGACCTCGTGCTAGCGTGTCCTCGTTTTGCTCCAAGACGAGAAGTGGTGTTTCGCCAGCTCCGAGGACCACGATAGCGTTGGAACGACGTTGCACACTGAGACCGACGATATCCCGATAGAATCCCGTCAGCTCCTCGAGGTCGGAGGCTTGGAGCGCTGTTCGACCGATGTGTGTCCCCGCCGGAATCGTGTTCGAGTTCATGTAAGTGTCCATTGAGTGGAGGTGGGCAGTGCTTATCTGTCTACGTCTCTCGACCGGGAAAAATCAGGAACGAGCAGTTCTCGATCGAAGAATGCGCGCTCAGCCGGGAGTATTCTGGGGCCACTCGCGAAAGCACTAGCGCGATCAGCAGCCCAGAACACACTCCTCAGCGGAGGACGCTGAGAGAGATGGTACAGCATCTTCGACACTGTCTGTGGGGGTTTTCACTCGCTATCATATTTCCCGAAGTAGAGTCGAAGTGTTTCCGGAGAGGGATCTTCCGTGAAATAGCTAACAAGGATGTTCAAACCAAATGCAATTATCAAAGTGACGATGATCGGAGATTGCCCAATAGGGCCAGGAGCCCAAATTTTGAGAAGCACATAACTGACGACTCCAGTGAGTGTCCCTACGAAGGCACCATACTTGTTCGCCCGAGGCCAGAAGAATCCAAGCAGCAAGGGGGGAGCTAAGCCTGTCGCCAATCCACCGAACGCAAAGACAACGATGAGTTGCAAGAGCGGTGGTTGAGCTAAACCGATACCCAAGCCAACGAGGCCAACGACCGCCGTCACGCTGCTTGTGAGCAATCGCTGTTGCCTATCCGAAAGCTCTCTGTTTCCATACTCTTGATATATATTGACCACGATCGCGGAGCTGATCAGGATACCCATCGCCCCGACAGTCGTTTGTGCGGCACCAACAACACCTGTCAATACGATTCCGGATGGGACATCCGGCAGCGCAGCGAGCGTATACAGCGGAAGGTTCTGGTCAGGGGCAATCCCGGTCGGATTGAGTACTTTCCCAGCGCTCCCGGCGAGGATGATTACCACGAAGGACCAAAACGTCACCAAAAACGCACCCAGTCCTGCCGACCGCTTGATCGTCGTCGTTGAGTTCACCCCTAGATTGCCCTGAATCGCATGAGCGATACCTAACCAACCGAACGAAAACGTCACCCAGATTGCGACGTATCGATACCACGAGATTCCGTCGCCGGGGGGGACGAGAAGATCGGGATTGATGGAAGCGATATTCGAGAATATCTCACTACCGGAACCCAGAGTGACAGCCAGCAACGCCAGCGTCCCGAACGTCATTGCGATTCCGCCAACAATGCCGATGATCCCAGTTCCACGAAGTCCGCCCAGTGTCGTGTACAGGATAACGATACCAGCGAATATCAACATGCTGAGTGTATATGGAAGGCCGGAAATAGCGGTGATCGCTCGCGCAGCACCGGTGAATTCTGTAGAGACGTAGGCTTCAGTGAATACGATAACGACGAGCCCAAGCAGTAAGATGAGCGGTTTATAGGACTCATACCGCGCGATATACAGATCAAGGAGGGAGTCCGCGTCGATCCGTCGAGAGATAATGCCCATTTTCTTGCCATAGATACCGAGTACGTAGAGTGTGAACGGGCCTTGAGCGAGTATCGCTAGGGTGTAGGACGGTCCATACTCCCAGGTATACCCCGGACTGCCGATGAATGTCCCGGGGCTGATTCCCGATGCGGCAACTAAGATGAGTGTGACGAGTATCCCGAGATCGCGCCCTCCGACGTAGAATTCGTTCTGATAGTCCTCCGTGTCGACCCCCTGTTGAAGATATCCCACATAGAACGTGGCGGCCAGTAAAATGAGGATATACGCTGCGAAGGTGAGGATAATGCCATCGACCATATTAGCTCCTCCAAGCTTCTAGGGAGGCATCCTCGATATAATAGAACGCGATGAGAAAGCCGACGATCGCGAATAGAATCAACTCTACCGTAATGAAGAACATGTACGTGGGAAACCCAAGAATGTACTCGAACTGACCATCGTAGGACAGCGCCCCCCAAGCAGCGGTTGCGAAAAACAGCAACCCCATCGTGATCATATACGCGAATATGACCTTTGCCTCGTGCTGGGCTCGTTCGAGTCTTGGGTCAGGCTCGATATTGTATTCGTCCAGAAGTGACATTCAGGCACCCATTTCCAAATAGTCGCTCGCTGAAAGCGAACGAAACGTGGGTAGAATGTGTTCGAGTTCCTTGAATAGAAGAGTCAGTGTGTGCTCTTTTGTGCTACTACATAGCATGCAACTCGAAGTCATATCCCGTGGGCATATTTGTTGTGGTGGTAGATTCCAGTTGCTCCATCGCCATACCAGTGCAAGAATTCATAGTTAGAGTTGTTCAACATACCACCGAAAGCATAGTCCCGCGCTGTCTCGCGTGGAAACCGTTCTTCGTCGGCAATTTCCTAAGCTACCGAGCATCGTTGATTTCCACACGTTTATTATCAATAGACAACAGTGCTTAGAGAGAAAGACGGTCACAAAACGGAACAGTCGACGATGCTGATGTGCTCTGGACCCCCGGTTGCGCGGGGGCAAACCTTAGCCAACACCCTAACACATCGACGAAACATGATGTCTCGGCTGTCCCGTGTGGAAACCGTCCTTCGTCGCGGCTTCCAAGCGAATGCTAATCGGGCATCGGTCATCTCCCGACGCTATTGGTCGGCGATTCGAATTCCGTACAGCAGCATTAGCGATTCCACGGTGCGTAATCGCGGTCGATAATACGCTCTTCGCGCTCGATTCCGTCAATCCGGGCGAGCTCCCCCTCAGTCAAATCGAGTTCCCGAGCAGCCAGGTTATCATGAAGATGGTCTGGACTGGACGCTTTCGGAATTACGGCAACGTTGTCTTTCGAGAGAAGCCACGCGAGGCTCACTTGAGCTGGCGAAACGTTGTGCCGCTGTGCTATTTCTTGTATTGCCGGGATATCGAACACCGCTCCCTGTGCTAACGGACAGAACGCAACGACCCAGTGGTCGTGTTCTTGGGCATACCCAACGAGTTCGTCTTGCTGAAGCAGCGGATGCATTTCGATTTGGTTCGCAAAGAGGGGCGAATCAAGAACGTCGCGTGCACGGTCGAGTTGGTCGGGTTCGAAATTGCAGACGCCGACGTGTTCGACCCTCCCCATCTCCCGTAGTTCGTCAAAGGCACCAAGGGTCGTCTCCGGGTCGTAGAGTTCGGCCGGCCAGTGTACGTAGAGCAGATCGACGTAACCCGTATCCAATCGGTCAAGACTGCCTTCGACACCAGTTAGTATGTCCTCGTGCCCTGGACCTGGCTCCACCTCGTGGACGGTTTTCGTGGCTAAGAAGACCTCCTCACGGGGTACCTCGGATCGGTTGATCCCTTCCCCGATATACGTCTCGTTCTCGTATACTTCGGCGGTATCGACTACTCGATATCCTGCATCGAGAGCTTGGAGTACGTTTTCTCGCCACTGCTCTCGGTTCGCTTCGGAGTAGGTACCCAATCCGATTCGCTGGAAGTCCGCGGACATATCTCGACCCATTCGAGCCGTGCTATTTTAACGATAGTGGGTAATCAGTAGTGCGTGACTCGCGACTGAGAGCTATTGTTTCCGCATCCGCGGTGATCTACGCGTAGCCAAGGTCACGGAGCCGGTTCTGTAGTTTTTGAGAAAGATCCGGACTATCCGTTCGATGCTGAGACCGGTTGAGTTCCGCTTGAAGGGTTTCCAGCGATTTCCGTGGAGATACCATCGGTGGACTGCCGTCTTCTTGCCACTCGTCAACTGTTTCATAGCCATAGTACCCTTCCGCGGCGAGACCGGCGAGTGGCCGGTCAAAGCGTGCGATGAGTTCCTCGGAGTAGCCACGCTCACGCATCATTTCGATACGCCCTGGCCGCAGTCCCTGAAATTCGGTGAGCCGAGGTCGTCCATCCAGGCCCTCGAGGAGATTCTGCCCCCGAGAAGGAGCTTCGATCCCAGCGAGGTCGAGAATCGTCCGATGCACGTCCAGGATACTCGCGGGCTTGTTCGATGTGCTATCGAGACCGTCCCCGGAGACTACCATCGGGATGTGGGTTAGTTCCGGAGAGATCCCATGGAAATGACGCCAGCTTTGGTGTTCACCGAAGAGTTCCCCGTGATCACCAATCGTGATGACATAGTCGAACTGCCCTGAGAGGATCGTGAAAACCTTCTTGTACATATCGGCGAGATATCTCACAGAGTCGTCGTATGCTGCCCGAACAGCTGCGCTGTCGACCGCAAGGTCACCAACTGTGGCCGCCACTTCATCATACGAACTCTCATCCGCTGTACGGTAGTCTTCGGGTGGTCGATACGGGGCATGTGCTTCCATGAGATTGATGAAGAAAAACTCATCATCGGAAAAACGGGCGTTAGAGAGCGTTTGTAAACAGGCCGTTGCCCCATCATCGACGGCACCTGATTCGATACCTACCTCGGCTAATCGATTCTGTATCCCTCGTTGAAGTGAGGGAAGAACTCGGTACTCCCGTGAGAGTATTCGCCGAAGAACTTCTAGGTAGCCGCGAAGGCCAGGTTGGGTATCCCGGGATAGATCGGTCCACCCGATGAGCTCTCGGCTATTGACGTTCAATCGCCACGACCCATCGAAGGTATCGAAGCCACGATCGAATCGGAAAGGGGGAGATACCATCAGATTCGCACTGAACGCCCGTGTTGTGAACCCGGCCTGCTGCAGGAGTTCCGGGAGCGTCGGATCCGGGTCGTGAAGACCCTCCGATTTCGCATGGGTTCCGGCTTCACTCGGGTATTTTCCAGTGAAAAGGGAGGCATGAGCCGGCATTGTCCAGTGACTCGTCGACCAGGCGTGCTCGAACCTAGCTCCTGGAAGCCATTCGAACTGCTCATCGAACGCGTCCTTCCGAAGCGTATCCAAAACAACGAGAGCGATCTTCATGAACACGATCCGTAGTATTCGTATTCAGATAGCTTTGCCTATGGCGCACACGGCTAGACGGTCCTCATCGGTCTGCACGCTGCCAAACAGACAACGAACGCACTAGTGACAAATTTTAAACCGAAGGCATCCCTTACTGTGTATTGTCTGTGGTGACCCGAATAACGATTGATACGACCAACTCATTGGTGGATTTGTCCACTTGGTTCGCGGATCAGCCATGGTCGTGTACGACCAGTAATTGCCGACGAGACGGACTTCGCACGGGAGAGGGTACGATCGAACCTCAAACAGCTTCGGGCTGGCGACTACGCGGAGCTCCACCACAAGCCGATCTTGAGATGCCGGCTCATCAAAGTCCCTGTGATGGCGGGTGACGAGGCTTCCGAGGGGGTCCCTCAGAGAGCTACCGGTATCAATGCAGTATGGGGAATGATATTTGCTACATCTATCTGCGTGTTTCTGCTGCTGTGGTTGACTACGGAATCGGTACTCCTGTCAGCCATCGCTTCGTTCACGGCAATCTGTGGCTTCCAGACGATAATCCTCATCCACGAATCCTGATCCAAAAAGCATCTTCATCACCAAATATCACTCGTTGCAGGCGCTGATAGGGTCGTCACCATACCCTATCAGGAAGACACCGAGCTCATCGCCGACGGCGAGCAGCTGCCTGCCCACCGGTCGGGTGATCGCCCGCGAGGAAGGGTATCGCCACTGATCGGCTCTATTCCTTGAGGATGGGTGCTCAAACGGCCGGATTGAGGTTGTTGTTTGGCAGCGCTGAGTCCGGTGTACCTACGTAGTGAGTCAGTAGGGACTGCAGGGGGCGGGTGATGGACTAGTATTATCTCTTTCCCCTCTCTTATTTCTGAGCAGTATCGTCACGAGGGCAATCAGTCGGTGGAGGGATCACCTGCAATAGCATCACCCGTACTGACCTCATCGGCCCACACGCCGGTTGTAAGGTCGAGTGCACCGTTCCATTTCCCGATGAGGGTACTCACCGCCAGGTCACCAGCGACGTTGTTCATCGTGCGAAGGCGGTCGAGGAAGGGATCGATACCGGCGATCATCGCGATGACTTCGAGCGGGAGACCGACCTGAGTCAGCACGGCAGCCATCATCACGAGGCTCGCGCTCGGGACGCCGGCGGTCCCGACGCTGGCGAGCAGCGCAGTGACGAGGATTGCGAACTGCTGAGTGATCGTGAGTGATACGCCGGCGATGTTCGCGGCGAAGATCGCGACGATACCGAGATACATCGCGGTTCCGTCCATGTTGATCGTGGCCCCGAGCGGCAGCGAGAAGCTGTAGACGCCCTCGTCGATACGGAGGTTGTCCTCGGCGTTCGACATCGAGACGGGGAGGGTCCCGCTGGACGAACGGATACTGAGCGCCGTCACCAGTGCCTCCCGCGTGCCACGGAGAAACGCGAGTGGAGAGACGCCAACCAACCCGCGGAGGATAACGAGAAAGTAGACGATCGTCATTTGGAGCGCAATCGCAATAGCGAGGGTCAATGATAACATCGCATACGCCCCGATAGCTTCGATCCCGATCTCGCCGAACAGTGCCGCCATCAGAGCGAAGACACCGATCACGCCGTACTCCATGATCCCCCAGACGACTTTGAACATCACTTCCGCACCCGCCTCGGCCGTCTCGAATATCGTGTCGATGCCGTTCCGGATCGACGAGTCGGCGTCAGCCTCCTCTCGCACCAGCGTCATTCCGATACCGAACACCAGTACGAAGAAGATGATCGCGAGGATGTTGCCCTCCGCCATCGCGGAGATCGGGTTCGTCGGGACGATGTTGAGGAGCTGCTGGCCGAGCGACGGCGCTTGCTCGGTGTTGACGTTGCCGCTTGCGAGCGTTATCCCCGACCCAGGGTCCATAACGTTGCTTATCCCTAATCCGATGACGATGGCGACGGTGGTCGTGACCATATAGACAAGGAGGGTTTGACCTCCAATCTTGCCGAGATTGGTCGGCGAAAGTCTCTCTGCCGCCATCAGCAAGGTGAAGACGATGATCGGAACGATGATCATCTCAAGTAAACGAACGAATAGGTCGCCGAGTGGTTCCAGACGCTGTGCTGGCGGCCCGACGAGCAATCCGACGATGGATCCGAGAACGAACGCAGCAGCGATGCGATAGACGATAGGGACAGAACGGTATCTCCGCCACAGTCGAAGAAGTTGACTTGCCATTATATAATGAACGACGGATACATACAAAAGGAGTTCGGAGAATTGGAACGAGAAACTATACGAAGCCGCTGTGGTAAGCCAACGAACTAAGAGTCAGTTATAATTAATTCGTTTTCTAGAATATGGCGAATTACTCGATCTGTATCCGCTTGCCGTCTTCATCTGCGCTCTCGTTGTCTTCGTCCCATTCGATCGCAAATTCGATGCTCAATTCGTCCGGTCCATCGGGTGGGCCCTCGTCGGGGTGGGTGTGGGGGTCGGAGTCGACGTGGCGGTTACAGTTGCGGTGGTGGTTGCCGTTGGCGTTGGACTGCGCGAAAGCCAACACAGGGGATCGTAAGGTTATCACGGCACTACAACTAACCAGTTCGTCAGTGAACCCACTCAGCAAACTTCGACAATATCCGCCAGCAGTTCTCGCAACGGCACTTGCAACATTTATGGCATTTCTCGGAATTGGTGTCGTCGACCCCGTCCTTCCGACGATTGCTAGTTCGATGGGTGCCTCACACTTCATGGTCGAACTGCTCTTTACTAGTTATCTCCTTGTGATGGCAGCCGCTATGTTTATCTCGGGCGCATTGGCGACGCGTATCGGTAGTAAGAATACACTCGTGATAGGGCTCGGATTAGTTGCCATCTTTGCAGGACTGTGTGGATTCGCGCCATCCGTTGAGGCGCTTGCTCTCCTCCGTGGCGGTTGGGGTCTTGGAAACGCCCTTTTTACTGCGACGGCTCTTGCCATTATTGTTGGAAGTTCGGCTGGCCGTACTGCCGGTGCTATCACCCTATTTGAGGCATCTCTTGGACTGGGTATCGCGACCGGGCCACTCATCGGAGGGTTTCTCGGTTCTCAGTCGTGGAGATTCCCCTTCTTCGGCACTGCACTCTTGACAACAATTGGATTCGTACTTGCGATCGTCGCTATTCCCGAGTCCGGCGGTGCAGACCGCGACCAGAGTATTGCTGACGTTCTCAAGGCTTTTCGCCATACTGGCGTCCGCACGAATGCAGTCGTCGGATTGCTCTACTCCGTTGGGTTTTTCGCCGTTCTCGCGTACGCACCGCTTGTGCTTGGTCTTTCAGCAACGAATCTCGGTCTGACGTTTTTCGCGTGGGGAACGCTGGTTGCGATTTTCTCTATTGTCGTTGCCCCAGGTCTCACCGCACGTTTCGGTGCCGTCGCCACATTGTTCGGCGACCTCGTCGGATTTGCTGTTCTCTTGGCGGCGATGAGTCTGGTTAGCGGGCCTGCACTGGTTGCTGGCGTCATCATCTCTGGGACTTTCTGCGGG